>NZ_DATCNW010000161.1:0-11131 GCF_036565025.1 Pengzhenrongella sp. | reverse complement strand
GCCGGCTGGTGGACGAACGCGGGTTGCCCGCCGACGAGGCGCGCGGCCGGGTCGCCTCCCAGGCCGACGACGAGACGCGGCTCGCCCTGGCCGACGTCGTGCTGGACGGCACCCGGTCGGTCGCCGAGCTCCAGGCGCAGGTGGACGAGCTGTGGGAACGGATCGCCCTGGAACGCAACGCCGAGGTCGAGGCCGGGGCTTGACCGCCGCCGACGCCGGCGCGACGGTGAGTGTCGGTGGCGCGTCGTAACGTTGGGGTATGCGTCCAGTAACTGATCTGCAGCGAACCGTCGCGCCGTTCGAGGTCATCTCCGACTACATCCCGTCCGGCGACCAACCGACCGCGATCGCTGATCTCACCAAGCGGATCCAGGCGGGCGAGAAGGACGTCGTGCTGCTCGGTGCCACCGGCACCGGCAAGTCGGCCACGACGGCCTGGCTGATCGAGAAGCTCCAGCGGCCGACGCTCGTGATGGCGCCGAACAAAACGCTCGCGGCGCAGCTCGCGACCGAGTTCAAGGAGCTGCTGCCCAACAACGCGGTCGAGTACTTCGTCTCGTACTACGACTACTACCAGCCCGAGGCGTACATCGCGCAGACGGACACCTACATCGAGAAGGACTCGTCGATCAACGACGAGGTCGAGCGGTTGCGGCACTCCGCGACCAGCTCGCTGCTGACCCGCCGCGACGTCGTCGTGGTCGCCTCGGTGTCCTGCATCTACGGGCTCGGCACCCCGCAGGAGTACGTGGACCGCATGGTTCGGATGTCCGTCGGGGACCACGTCGAGCGGGACGCCCTGCTGCGCCAGTTCGTCGCGATGCAGTACACGCGCAACGACATCGCGTTCACGCGCGGCACATTCCGGGTCCGCGGCGACACCGTCGAGATCATCCCGGTCTACGAGGAGCTCGCGATCCGGATCGAGTTCTTCGGCGACGAGATCGAGGCCATCCGGACGCTGCACCCGCTCACCGGCGATGTCGTGCGCTCTGAGGAGGACATCTACATCTTCCCGGCGACGCACTACGTCGCGGGCCCCGAGCGCATGGAGAAGGCGATCGGCTCGATCGAGGCCGAGCTCGAGGGCCGGCTAGCGGAGCTCGAGCGGGGCGGCAAGCTGCTCGAGGCTCAGCGGCTGCGGATGCGGACGACCTACGACATCGAGATGATGCGCCAGATTGGGTCCTGCTCGGGCATCGAGAACTACTCCCGGCACATCGACGACCGCGCGCAGGGCACCGCCCCGCACACCCTGCTGGACTACTTCCCGGACGACTTCCTGCTGGTCATCGACGAGTCCCACGTGACCGTCCCGCAGATCGGCGCGATGTACGAGGGCGACATGTCGCGCAAGCGGAACCTCGTGGACTTCGGGTTCCGGCTGCCGAGCGCGATGGACAACCGACCGCTGCGCTGGGACGAGTTCGTCGAGCGGATCGGGCAGACGGTCTACCTGTCCGCGACCCCGGGCAACTACGAGCTGTCGATGGCCGACGGCACCGTCGAGCAGATCATCCGGCCCACCGGGCTGATCGACCCGGAGGTCGTGGTCAAGCCGACCGCCGGGCAGATCGACGACCTGCTCGAGGAGATCCGGGTGCGGGCCGAGCGCAACGAGCGGGTTCTCGTCACGACGCTCACCAAGAAGATGTCCGAGGACCTCACCGACTACCTGCTGGAGAAGGACGTCCGGGTGCGCTACCTGCACTCCGAGGTCGACACCCTGCGACGGGTCGAGCTGCTGCGCGAGCTGCGCCTCGGCCAGTTCGACGTGCTGGTGGGCATCAACCTGCTGCGCGAGGGGCTCGACCTGCCGGAGGTCTCGCTGGTGAGCATCCTGGACGCCGACAAAGAGGGCTTCCTGCGGTCCGGCACCTCGCTGATCCAGACCATCGGCCGCGCGGCCCGTAACGTCTCCGGCCAGGTGCACATGTACGCGGACCGGATCACGCCGGCGATGGCCAAGGCGATCGACGAGACGTCGCGCCGGCGCGAGAAGCAGGTGGCCTACAACCTCGCCAACGGCATCGACCCGACGCCGCTGCGCAAGAAGATCGGTGACATCACCGACATGCTCAACCGCGAGGACGTCGACACGGCCGAGCTGCTCGCCGGCGGGTACCGGAAGCCCGCGCGCGGTGGGCGTGCGCCGGTGGGGCGCGGCGTCGGGGGGACGGGCGAGCCGCGCACACGGCTGGCGGGGGTGGCTGCCGGAGAGCTGGCCGAGCTCATCCAGGAGCTCAGCGACCAGATGCACGGAGCCGCCGCCGAGCTCCAGTTCGAGCTCGCGGCGCGGCTGCGGGACGAGATCTCCGGGCTCAAGAAGGAGCTGCGCCAGATGCAGGCTGCCACCGCCTGACCCGTCGGCGGCTTGGCCGACTGTGGCGGACGTCGCGTGGTGCTCGCCGCGCCGCCGTCGGCTGATGGCATACGCTTGAATCGTTGGGGAGTACTCCCGCGCGATGGTGTCGTCAGCACGGCCGACTCAGATGTCGGCCCGGTGCCATCGGTCCAGGTTGCGCGCGACCGGGCGGAGGAGACCTTCGGTACGCACTGCTCATACCGGAGGTTTGTCCGCATGCATGTGACCCCGCTCGTCTGGGTACTCTCGCTCGGCATCACCATCGCTCTACTTGTCATCGACGTCGTCTTCGTCGGCCGGCGCCCACGCATCCCGACGATGGCCGAGTGCCTGCGCTACCTCGGCCTGTACATCGGCCTCGCGGTGCTGTTCGGGCTCTGGGTATGGGCGACCCACGGCGGCCGGTACGCGGCGGAGTTCTACGCCGGCTGGCTGACCGAGTACTCCCTCTCGGTCGACAACCTGTTCGTGTTCCTGCTGATCCTGGCCAAGTTCGGGGTACCCCGGAAGTACCAGCAGACCGCCCTGCTGGTCGGCATCATCCTCGCGCTGGTCTTCCGCGGGATCTTCATCGGGATCGGCGCGGTCGCGATCGCGGAGTTCAGCTGGGTGTTCTACCTCTTCGGCGCCTTCCTGATCTGGACGGCCGTCAAGGTCGGCCGCGAGGGCGAGTCGGACGACGACGATTTCGAGCCACCCCTGCTGGTGCGCTGGGTGCAGCGCGTGCTGCCGTCGACCCCCGACTACCACGGGGTCAAGCTCACGGCCCGCGAGGGCGGCAAGCGGCTGATCACCCCGATGCTCATCGTCCTCGTGGCGCTCGGCGCGACGGACCTGCTCTTCGCGTTCGACTCGATCCCGGCGATCTTCGGCCTCACCAAGGAGCCGTACCTGGTCCTGATGGCGAACCTGTTCGCCCTGATGGGCCTGCGCCAGCTGTACTTCCTGCTCGGCAACCTGCTCACGAAGCTGGTCTACCTGAACGTCGGGCTCGCGGTGCTGCTCGGCTTCATCGGCGTCAAGCTCGTCCTGCACGCGATGCACGAGAACGAGCTGCCGTTCGTCAACGGCGGGTCGCCGATCGCCTGGGCGCCCGACCTGCCCATCGGGGTCTCGCTCGGCGCGATCGTCGGGATCCTCGCGGTCACCACGATCGCCAGCCTGGCCAAGTCCCGCCGCGACGAGCGCGCGGAGTTATCAAACTAGCCAGTCGGCTCGACGCCTGACCGTCGCTCCCGCGCCGGTCACCAGAACCCAAGCCGGTCACCAGCACGCAGACTGCGCACATCCCGCTCGACTGCGCACATCCGATGTGCGCAGCAGGCCGCGATGTGCGCAGTCTGCGGTTTCGCCGCCGCCGTCCGGGTCGGCGGTCAGCTGGTCCAGGGGCCGTAGACCTGGGTCCAGGCGCGCAGCTCGCGGGCCGCGATCAGACCGGCGTGCGCGAACGGGTCGTCGTCGAGCAGGGTCGCGGCGTGGTCGGCCGACTCCGCCGCGACGATCAGCAGCGCGCCAGGCACCCCGGCGGCGTCCTCGGCCAGCGGCCCCGAGGCCAGCAGCGACCCGGCGGCCTGCAGCCCCGAGAGGAACGCGCGATGCGCGGGCCGGACCTCGTCCCGGACCAACGTGCGATTGTCATACGTGTACTGGACAGCGAAAACAGTCATGCCCGCCATCCTGCCCCACCCCACCGGAGTCACCCGCCGCTGAACTCGGAGGCTTGCCTCGAACTCGGACACGGCAGTGTGCGAGTTCAGCACGAACCTCCGAGTTCGGCGGGCCGGTCTCGCCGGGGGTTTTCCCGTTTGGCTGGTGTCACCAGCCGCGGGTTCGCCATTCGGGGAGGTGGGCGCGTTCCGTGCCCAGGGTCGTGTCGTTGCCGTGGCCGGGGTAGACCCAGGTCTGGTCGTCGAAGTCGGCGAAGATGCGCGCCTCGAGGTCGTCCATCAGGCTGGTGAACGCCGCCGGGTCCGGCGTCTTGCCGGGACCGCCCGGGAACAGCGAGTCGCCGGTGAACAGGTGCACGCGGCCGGGTACCGCGCCGTCGGCCCCCGGATGCGTCGAGGAGGCGTGCTCGGGCTCGCGGTAGGCCAGCGCGACCGAGCCGGGCGTGTGCCCGCGCAGCGCGATGACCTCCAACGTGAGGTGGCCGACCGTGAGCACGTCACCGTGCCGGAGCAGCCGGGTCGTCGGCTCCTCGATCGCTTGGGCGTCGAGATCCCCGGCGGCGGTCGGCGCGCCGGTCACGGTGACGATCGATGCCAGGGCGCCGTGATGGTCCGGGTGCCGGTGGGTCGTCACGATGAGATCCAGCCGCGCCGCGCGGGAACCGTCCCGGACCAGGTCCAGCAGCCTGTCCGGTTCCGCGGCCGCGTCGATGAGCAGCTGGGCGCCGCTGGCGCGGCAGCTGAGCAGGTACGCGTTGTTGTTCATGGGCCCGACGGCGGCCTTGCGCACCACCACCTCATCGAGCTCGCGCACCGCGGCCGGGCCGCCGCGGACGACGTCGCCCGTGTAGCTCACAGCGCACCCCCGGCGGACGGCGTCTGGGCGGACGCCGACGCAGCGGCCGTCGACGCCATCGTCCGGCTCAAGGCGCAGTCGTGGCTGTACACCGCGCGCACCAGCGCGAGGTGAGACAGGGCCTGCGGGAAGTTCCCTGCCATCCGCCCGCCTCCGGCGTCGTACTCCTCGGAGATCAGCCCGACGTCGTTCACCAGCCCGGTCAGCCGGTCCAGCAGGCGCCCGGACTCCGCGACGTCGCCGGTACGCGCGACGGCGTCGGCCAGCCAGAAGCTGCACGCGACAAACGGGTGCTCGGCGCCGGCGAGGCCGTCGTCGGTGCGGTCGGTGCGGTAGCGGTGGACCAGGCCGTCGTCGACCTCCAGCTCGGCGCGAATGGCCGCCAGGGTGCCCAGAAAGTGTGGGTCGTCGGCGGGCAGGAAGTCGACCTGGACCATTTGGAGCAGCGCGGCGTCGGTGTGCTTCGCGCCGTAGTACTGGACGAAGGTGCCGAGGTCGGCGTCGTACCCGTGGGCCAGCACGTCCGCATGGATCTCGTCCCGCACCGCGCGCCAGCGCTCGAGCGGGCCCGCCCGGCCGTGCTCCTCGATCGCGCGCACGCCCCGGTCGAGCGCCGCCCAGGCCATGACCTTCGAGTGTGTGAAGTGCTGCGGGTCGCCGCGCACCTCCCAGATGCCGCGGTCCGGGTCGCGCCAGCGGCGCTCCAGGTCCTCGACGAGCTTGCGTTGCAGGGACCAGCTGTCGGTCGTGTCCTCGAGACCGGCGTCCCGCGCCATGTGCAGGGCGCACATCACCTCCCCGAGCACGTCGTTCTGAACCTGCTCGACGGCCGCGTTCCCGATCCGGACCGGGCGCGATCCCGCGTAGCCCGGCAGGTGGGTCAGCTCACGTTCGGGCAGGTCGCGCCGCCCATCGACGCCGTACATGATCTGCAGGTCGCGCGGGCTGCCGGCGACCGCACGCAGCAGCCAGTCCCGCCAGGCGGTCGCCTCGCTGCGGTAGCCGTACTCGAGCAGCGCCTCGAGCGTGAGCGCCGCGTCGCGCAACCAGCAGTACCGGTAGTCCCAGTTGCGCTCGCCACCCGGCTGCTCGGGCAGCGACGTCGTCGGCGCCGCGACGATGCCGCCCGTCTCGGAGTCGGTGAGCATCTGCAGCACGAGGAGCGAACGCACCACGATCGCGCGGTACGAGCCGTGGTACTCGCAGCTGAGCGCCCAGTCGGCCCAGCGCGTGCGGGTCTGGTCCAGGCGCTTCTGGATCGGCACGCGCTTGGGCGCGGGATCCCAGGAACGGGTCCAGGTGACGGCGAACTCGACGCTCTCACCGGCGGCCAGGTCGAACACGTCGCGGTGCCGGCGGCCCGCCGTCGCGATGGGCAGCCGGTCGGCCCGCAGCAGCAGGGCGTCCGGCCCCGCGATCGCGCGGATCGCCACGTTCCCGTCCGGGTCCTCGATGCGGCGCACCCACGGCACGTACGCGCCGTAGCCGAACCGCACGATCCACTCGTGCTCGACGGTGACCGTCCCGGACAGCACCTCCAGCCGGCGCACCAGGTCGGCGCGGCCGTCCCCGAGCGGCATCGCCTCGTGCACCACCGCGGTGCCCGACGGCGAGACGTAGGTCGTCTCGAGCACGAACGAGTTGCCGGAGTACCGGCGGGTGACCTCGGTCGCATCGGGCACGGTGAGCAGCCAGCGCCCGTGCTCCGGCCCGCCCAGGAGCGCCGCGAAGCACGCCGGCGAGTCGAACGACGGCAGGCACATCCAGTCCACGGACCCGGTCCGGGACACCAGCGCCGCGGTCTGGCCGTCGCCGAGCACGGCGTAGTCCTCGATCGGTGTCGACGGCAGGGGCGTGTGGTTCACGCCCGTAGGGGCGGCGGCGATCGCGCTGACGCGCTTGCGAGGGGGCACCCGAGCCAGTCTGCCCCCCGTAGCGACGCGCCGACATGTCGAAAGTGAGTTCGAACAGGTGTACGTATCACCGGATTCGCCGTACCATGGGCCAGGTGAACGATCGACTGGTAGTGCAGGGTGCGCGCGAGCACAACCTCCGGAACGTGGACCTCGATCTCCCGCGGGACAAGCTCATCGTCTTCACGGGTCTGTCGGGGTCCGGCAAGTCGTCGCTGGCCTTCGACACCATCTTCGCGGAGGGGCAGCGTCGCTATGTCGAGTCGCTGTCCGCGTACGCGCGGCAGTTCCTCGGGCAGATGGACAAACCCGACGTCGACTTCATCGAGGGGCTCTCGCCCGCGGTGTCGATCGACCAGAAGTCGACCAACCGCAACCCGCGGTCGACCGTCGGCACCATCACCGAGGTCTACGACTACCTGCGCCTGCTGTTCGCGCGCGCGGGCACCCAGTTCTGCCCGCAGTGCGGCGAGCGCGTCCAGGCGCAGACCCCCCAGGCGATCGTCGACAAGCTGCTCGAGCTGCCCGAGGGCACCCGGTACCAGGTCCTCGCGCCGGTGGTCCGCGGACGCAAGGGCGAGTACTCCGAGCTGTTCAAGGAGCTCCAGGCCAAGGGCTTCTCGCGGGCCCGGGTCGACGGTGCGGTCGTCCAGCTGACCGAGCCGCCCGCGCTGGAGAAGAAGCTCAAGCACGACATCGAGGTCGTCATCGACCGGCTCGCCGCCCGCGAGGGCGTGCAGCGGCGCCTGACGGACTCCGTCGAGACCGCGCTCGGCCTCGCGGGCGGCCTGCTCGTCGTCGAGCTGGTCGACGCGGACGCCGACGACCCGGAGCGCGAGCGACGGTTCTCCGAGCACCGTTCGTGCCCGAACGACCACCAGCTCGCGCTCGAGGAGATCGAGCCGCGCACGTTCTCGTTCAACGCGCCGTACGGCGCGTGCCCGGAGTGCACCGGCATCGGCAGCCGCCTCGAGGTCGACCCCGACCTGGTGATCCCGGACGACGAGCTGTCCCTCGCCGAGGGTGCGGTCGCGCCGTGGTCGCAGATCTCCTCGGAGTACTTCACACGGGTGCTCTCCGCCCTCGCGGGCGACCTCGGATTCTCGATGGACGTGCCGTGGCGCGGCCTGCCGCAGCGCGCGAAGGACGCGGTGCTGTTCGGTGAGAACCACGAGGTCAAGGTCCGCTACAAGAACCGGTGGGGCCGCGAGCGGCAGTACTCGACCGGGTTCGAGGGCGTGATCACCTTCCTGCAGCGCCGGCACGGCGAGACCGAGTCGGACTGGAGCAAGGAGAAGTACGAGGCCTACATGCGCGAGGTCCCGTGCCCGGTCTGCGAGGGCGCCCGGCTCAAGCCCGAGGTGCTCGCCGTCCGCGTCGGCGGCGCCTCCATCGCCGAGGTCTGCGCGCTGCCCCTGCGCGAGGCCCGCGACTTCCTCGACCGGCTCGAGCTCGGTGAGCGGGAGCGGGCGATCGCCGAGCAGGTGCTCAAGGAGATCCAGACGCGGCTCGGCTTCCTGCTCGACGTCGGGCTGGACTACCTCTCCCTCGAGCGTCCCGCGGGCACGCTGTCCGGCGGCGAGGCGCAGCGGATCCGGCTCGCGACCCAGATCGGCTCCGGCCTGGTCGGGGTGCTGTACGTGCTGGACGAGCCGAGCATCGGCCTGCACCAGCGGGACAACCGCCGCCTCGTCGAGACGCTGACCCGGCTGCGGGACCTGGGCAACACGCTGATCGTCGTCGAGCACGACGAGGACACCATCCGGTCCGCCGACTGGATCGTCGACATCGGTCCGGGCGCGGGCGAGCACGGCGGCAAGGTCGTGCACTCGGGCGACCTCGCGGGCCTGCTCGCCTCCGAGGAGTCCCTCACCGGCGCGTACCTCTCCGGTCGCCGGTCGATCCCGATGCCCGCCGCGCGGCGCGCGGTCGACCCCGACAAGATCCTGACCGTGGAGGGGGCCCGCGAGCACAACCTGACCGGGATCGACGTGTCGTTCCCGCTCGGCACCCTGGTCGCGATCACCGGGGTCTCCGGCTCGGGGAAGTCCACCCTGGTGAACGCGATCCTGTACACCGTGCTCGCCAACGAGCTGAACGGGGCACGCCAGGTTCCCGGGCGGCACAAGCGGGTGACCGGCATGGAGCACCTCGACAAGGTCGTGCACGTCGACCAGGGCCCGATCGGGCGCACCCCGCGGTCCAATCCCGCCACCTACACCGGGGTCTGGGACCACGTCCGGCGGCTGTTCGCCGAGACGACCGAGGCCAAGGTGCGCGGCTATCTGCCGGGCCGGTTCTCGTTCAACGTCAAGGGCGGGCGCTGCGAGGCGTGCTCGGGCGACGGCACGCTGAAGATCGAGATGAACTTCCTCCCGGACGTCTACGTCCCGTGCGAGGTGTGCCACAGCGCGCGGTACAACCGCGAGACGCTCGAGGTCCACTTCAAGGGCAAGACGGTCGCGGACGTGCTCAACATGCCGATCGAGGAGGCCGCGGAGTTCTTCGCCGCGGTGCCCGCGATCTCCCGGCACCTGCGCACGCTGGTCGACGTCGGGCTCGGGTACGTCCGGCTCGGGCAGCCCGCACCGACGCTCTCCGGCGGCGAGGCGCAGCGCGTCAAGCTCGCCGCGGAACTGCAGAAGCGGTCCACCGGCCGGACCATCTACGTGCTCGACGAACCGACCACCGGGCTGCACTTCGAGGACATCCGCAAGCTGCTGGGCGTGCTGCAGTCCCTGGTCGACAAGGGGAACAGCGTCCTGGTCATCGAGCACAACCTCGACGTGATCAAGAACGCGGACTGGGTCGTCGACATGGGTCCCGAGGGCGGCAGCGGCGGCGGGATGGTGGTCGCCGAGGGCACGCCCGAGCACGTCGCGACGATCGAGGCCAGCCACACCGGTCACTATCTCGCGGGCGCGCTCAAGGACGGGCCCCCGGTCGCCGCGGCGAGCAACGGCACCGCCGCCCGGAACGGAACTCCGGTCGCCGCGGCCGGCGCCGTCGCCAAGCGCAAGGCCCCCGCGCGCAGCGCGAAGGCCCGCGCGGCGGCCAAGGCGAGCTGAGCGCTCGGCTCACAGAGGCGCTGCGCGCGGGCTCCGCGCGCTGCGCCCGGGTGCGCAGCGCCCCGGTGCGCAGCGCGGGGCTCAGTGCAGAGCGCTCAGGGCTTCCGAGACGAACGGCGCCGGCTCGAGCAGCACCGGGAAGTTGACCGACCGCGAGATGAAGCAGTGCTCGTGGGCGAGCTTGTGCAACGACGCGAGGCGCGCGTCGGTCACCGGCCGGTCGTCGGAGACCACGCCGTCGGTCCCGGCGGGGCGCGGGGTGGTCCGGACGGTGACCCGGGGTCGCAGCACGACCTCGATGAACTGTCCGGCACCCGCCGACTCGACGCGCATCGTGCCCGCGGCCTCGTCGGAGTACCCGACGACGACCACGCCGTCGCGTGCCGCCATGTGCAAGAACCACAGCATGTGGCACTGCGACAGCGACGCGACGAACAGCTGCTCGGGGCTGTAACGCGCCGAGCTGCCGTGGAAAGCGGGGTCGGCGGACCCGAGCAGGACGGGACGGCCGGGGATCACGACGTCGTGATCGCGGCCGTAGGCGGTGTAGCTGGTCGTACCGGTCTCCCCGGCGCCGGTCCACGTGAGATCGACGGCGTAGGAGTGCAAGATTCCCATCTGCGCACGGTATACGCACCGGGCATGATGGGTGGGTGCCTCGGTCTGTCGCGCCCATCGTCCGGCGGGGATCGCTGCGCGCGATCGCCCAACCGGCCCTGATCGCCGCCGATCTGCTGCTGCGCCCCTGGCGCCCCGACGACGACGGCGACGTCGCGGCAGTGATCGCGGCGTTCGCCGACCCGGAGATCCAGCGCTGGGGAGCGCGCGACATCCGGGACGCCGATCGGGCCCGCGCGTGGCTGCGTCGCTGGGACACCGGCTGGGCGGCCGAGACCGACGCGTGCTGGGCGGTTGCGCGGGACGGCGTGGTGATCGCGCGGGTTGCGCTGCGCCGGCTCGACATGCACCTGCACTCCCGGTCCGACCCACCCCACCACCCCAAAACCCCGCAACGTCCGAGCGTTGACGTCCTATATGATCCGCCCCGGGTTTCTCGGACAGTGGGCTAAATTAGCCCACCGAGACGAGGAGACTGAGAGATGGCACGAGTTAGAAGGAACTTCTCGCCGGAGTTCCGCGACGAGGCAGTGAAGTTGGTGATCGACTCGTCGCGTCCCACCGCGCAGGTCGCGCGCGAGCTCGGAATCGGTGAAGCGACGCTCGGCAATTGGGTGAACAAGTACCGCCGTGACCACGCTGGC
>NZ_DATCNW010000160.1:0-3930 GCF_036565025.1 Pengzhenrongella sp. | reverse complement strand
ACGTTCACCTGGGGTGCGCGTTCGATACACCCAGCCACACACCCAGCCGCCGATACGGCCGCCCGACGGCGTTCCGTCCGTGGCAGGGCTGATCGGCGTCCTGCAGGCGGATTGGACCGTGAATCCCTGCGGCGGAGGCCTTGACGAGTTGGTAGAACACGTGTTCGCATGTGGTCATGCGATGGGAAGGGCAGAAGGTCACCGCCGCGGCCGACGACGGCGCGCTGCCGGGGCTCGCGCTGGCCGGGCTCGTGCGGAGCGTGCGCACGCCGGAGTTCGCCGGGGTGACGTTCCACGAGGTGGTGTGCAAGAGCGCGCTCAACAAGGTGCCGGCCGCGTCGAGCATGCCGTTCCGCTGGACCATCAACCCTTCGCGCGGCTGCCTGCACGCGTGCGTGTACTGCTACGCGCGGACCACGCACGAGTATCTCGACCTCGACGCCGGCAAGGACTTCGAGACGCAGATCATCGTCAAGATCAACCTCGTGGAGGTGCTGCGTGCCGAGCTCGCGCGGCCGTCGTGGCGGCGCGAGCACGTGGCGCTCGGCACGAACACCGACCCGTACCAGCGGTCCGAGGGCCGGTACCGGCTGATGCCCGGGGTGATCGAGGCCCTCGCGGCGTCGGGCACGCCGTTCTCGATCCTCACCAAGGGCACCCTGCTCCGGCGTGACCTGCCGCTGCTCGTCGAGGCTGCCAGGTCCGTGCCGGTCAGCGTCGCGGTCTCGCTCGCCGTGCTGGACCCGGCGCTCCAAGCGTCCGTCGAGCCCGGGACGCCGACCGCGAGGGCAAGGCTCGAGCTGATTCGCGCGGTGCGTGACGCCGGGCTGCCGTGCCGGGTGCTCGTCGCGCCGGTGATGCCGTGGCTCACCGACTCTCCCGAGCAGCTGGACGCGTTGCTGGGCGCGCTCGAGGCCGCCGGCGCGACCGGGGCGGTCGTGATGCCGATGCACCTGCGAGGGTCGGTCAAGGGCTGGTTCCTCGGCTGGCTGGCCGCCGAGCGGCCCGAGCTGGTCGGCCGGTACCGGCGGCTGTACGGGCGCGGTGCGTACGTCCCGACGCAGTACAAGGACTGGCTCGCGGCGCGGGCCGGCCCGCTGCTGCGCGCGCACGGGTTCGGCGGCGACGGCGAGCACTGGCCGGACGGTGCGGTGCCGGCGGAGGGGCCGGAGATGGGGCAGCTGACACTGTTCTGAGCCGGCGCTGCGCTTTTTCTGGCGGGTCCGGTTCGGAGTTCGTGCTGACCCAGCGCTGACCGGCGGCCGCGAGCGGCGCGGTTTCGGATGGCGCGCACTCGATCTCCACCACCCGGTCGGCCCGCGGTGCCACAGTGGGTGCGTGCTGACGAAACCAGTGCAGAGCCTCGGGTTCGCGCTCGTGCAGGCCCGCGAGCGGGTGCGACCCGGCGGCGTGGTGGTGCACGACGCCGATCCGCGTCCCCGTTACGTGACGAGCGTCATCCGGGTCGGCGACGACCTGTCCGGGGTGCTGACCGAGGTGGCGCGCGGACTGCCCGGCGTTGCCGGGCACTACCTCTACCCCCGCAGCGACCTGCATCTCACCGTGCTGAACCTGGACACCGCGCGGCAACGCGCGGTCGCCGACCGGGTGGACGCCGCCCAGGACGTGCTGGCGGACGCGGAGCCCTTCCCCGTCGTCCTCGCGGGGCTCGGCATCTCGCGGCGCTCGATCTACGCCCGGGCGTACGACCCCACCGGCTCGCTGTTGCGGGTCCGCGCCCGGCTGGCGGAGGCGACCGGGTGCCGCCCGCCCTGGCCGCTGCGACTGCTCGGGTTCGTGAATCTCCTGCGATTCACCCAACCGTCTGTCGGTGACCCGCTCGCCGGCTGGACCGACCGGCGCCGGACGGCGCTGGGCACGTTCGAGGCCGCCGCTGTCGAGATCGTGCACACCGACAAGGTGCTCTCGACGGCCGGGACGGTCGTGCTGCACCGGATCGCGCTGAACGGCTGAACGGCTGAACCGCTGAACCGCTGAACCGCTGAGCCAGCCCCCGGGGGCGGGCCGCCGTCGGGCATTGAGCCCACAGGGCCCCGGCGAGCCAGCACGTAGGATCGTTCCCGCGCCGTCTCGGCGCTCCACCACCCCCTTCGAAGGGCTCTTTCGTGCTTCGCACCCATACCGCCGGCTCCTTGCGAGCTGAGCACATCGGCCAGACCATCACGCTCGCGGGATGGGTCGACCGGCGGCGCGATCACGGTGGGGTGGCCTTCATCGACCTGCGCGACGTCTCCGGGATCGCCCAGGTGGTCATCCGGGACGAGGCCGTCGCGCACGACCTGCGCAACGAGTACGTGCTCCAGGTGACCGGTGAGGTCGGCCGGCGCCCCGAGGGCAACGAGAACCCGAACCTCGCCACCGGTGCGATCGAGCTCGTCGCGACCGAGGTCGTCGTCCTGAACGAGGCCGCGGCGCTGCCGTTCCAGGTCTCCTCGGCGCTCGACGAGACCGTCGGGGAGGAGACGCGGCTCAAGTACCGG
Source organism: Pengzhenrongella sp. (assembly GCF_036565025.1). Classification (NCBI taxonomy): domain Bacteria; kingdom Bacillati; phylum Actinomycetota; class Actinomycetes; order Micrococcales; genus Pengzhenrongella; species Pengzhenrongella sp. Next base: position 1,429 of record NZ_DATCNW010000160.1, on the reverse strand, counting down.
TACCTCGACCTGCGCCGGGCGGCCCCGGCGGCGGCCCTGCGGCTGCGGGCCAAGGCCAACGCGGCCGCGCACCGCGTGCTGGACGCGCAGGACTTCGTCGAGATCGAGACGCCGACCCTGACCCGGTCCACCCCCGAGGGCGCCCGCGACTTCGTGGTGCCCGCGCGCCTGTCGCCGGGGTCCTGGTACGCGCTGCCGCAGTCCCCGCAGCTGTTCAAGCAGCTGCTGATGGTCGCCGGGATGGAGCGGTACTACCAGATCGCCCGGTGCTACCGCGACGAGGACTTCCGCGCGGACCGCCAGCCCGAGTTCACCCAGCTCGACGTCGAGATGAGCTTCGTCGAGCAGGACGACGTGATCGCCGTCGGCGAGGACGTGCTGGTCGCGCTCTGGGACCTCATCGGGTACACGATCCCGACGCCGATCCCGCGAATGACCTTCGCGGACGCGATGGCGCGGTACGGCTCGGACAAGCCCGACCTGCGCTTCGCCACCGAGCTCACCGAGCTCACCGAGTACTTCGTGGACACCCCGTTCCGGGTGTTCCAGGCCCCGTACGTCGGTGCCGTCGTCATGCCGGGCGGGGCCTCGCAGCCGCGCCGGACGTTCGACGCGTGGCAGGACTGGGCCAAGCAGCGCGGTGCCCGGGGCCTGGCCTACGTGACGGTCAGCGAGGACGGCGAGCTCGGCGGACCGGTCGCCAAGAACCTGTCCGACGGCGAGCGGGCCGGGCTGGTCGCCGCCGTCGGCGCCCAGCCGGGGGACTGCGTGTTCTTCGCCGCCGGCAAGGTCACCGACGCGCGCGCCCTGCTCGGGGCCGCCCGCCTGGAGATCGGCAAGCGCTGCGGCCTGATCGACGAGAGCCAGTGGGCGTTCGTGTGGATCGTGGACGCACCGCTGTTCAAGCCGACCGGCGAGGACGACGACGTCGCCGTCGGCGGCGGATCCTGGACCGCCGTGCACCACGCCTTCACGTCCCCGACGCCCGAGTGGCAGAGCCGGTTCGAGGACGACCCGGGCAGTGCGCTCGCGTACGCCTACGACATCGTCTGCAACGGGAACGAGATTGGCGGCGGGTCGATCCGTATCCACCGCCGCGACGTCCAGGAGCGCGTGTTCCGCGTCATGGGGATCGGCGAGGAGGAGGCGCAGGAGAAGTTCGGCTTCCTGCTGGACGCCTTCCAGTTCGGCGCGCCGCCGCACGGCGGAATCGCGATGGGCTGGGACCGCATCCTCGCCCTGCTGACCGGCTCCGAGTCGATCCGCGACGTCATAGCCTTCCCCAAATCCGGCGGCGGCTTCGACCCCCTGACGGGAGCCCCCGCCCCCATCACCCCGGAGCAACGCCGCGAAGCCGGCGTCGACCCCGTCGTCCCCGCCGCGAAGTAGAGCCTGCGCGCCGAGGTAGAGCCCTGCAAGGCTCTACCTC
>NZ_DATCNW010000159.1:0-5635 GCF_036565025.1 Pengzhenrongella sp. | reverse complement strand
GGCGAGCCGCGGGTGTCTTTCCACCAGGCAGGCCGGGACTATGACCGCGGCGAACGCAGTGAGCGCGATGGCTGGGTACCGGGACGCCAGCTCGTTGAATCGCCACTGCGCGATCCCAAGCAGGCACACGTTGGCGCTGGGGTAGTTTTCGCACTCCACGAGAAGTCGAAGGGCGATCGTGAGAGCTCCGTTCGTGCCGTAGAGGACCAGACCGCTCACGGCGGTGAAGAGGATGGCGGCCATCCTGCTCGGCGTCCACCAGCGCACCCGGGCGCGAGTCACCACCGGACCGAACGGTGCGGGGGGACGCGATGGCTGGGCGAACGGTGCGGTGGGCGCGAGGACGTGGTGACGCGGGTTCAGGTTCATGTTCGCCGACGCTAGGCAGGCCGCTGGACCGCTGCGCAGGTTCTGCACAGCCCGTGACCTGGGGGTGGCACGCGTGCAGCCTGTGGGTGGCGCGCGCGATGATGGCCTCGTGAACGACCAGCAGAGGGACCCCGACGCCGATCTCGACGAGGCCGCAGCGCGGCACCGATGGGCCGAGCTCGCCGAGCAGATCCGCGACCATCAGTTCGCGTACTACGTGCGCGACGCCCCGACCGTCAGCGACGGGGAGTACGACGTGCTGCTGCGGCGCCTCGGCGCGCTCGAGGACGGGTATCCCGAGCTCGGGCTGCGGACCCCGGAGTCGCCCACCCAACTGGTGGGTGGCACGTTCTCGACCGAGTTCACCGCGGTCGACCACGTCGAGCGGATGCTGTCGCTGGACAACGCGTTCTCCCGGGAGGACCTCGCTGCGTGGGCGGAGCGGGTCCACCGGGACCTCGACGGCTCCGCGGCCGGGCTGGAGTACCTGTGCGAGCTGAAGATCGACGGGCTCGCGATCGCGGTGACCTACGAGAACGGCCGGATGACGCGTGCCGTGACCCGCGGCGACGGGCGCACCGGTGAGGACGTGACGAACAACGTCCGCACGATCCAGGGCGTGCCGCACGTCCTCGCGGGCAGCGACCACCCCCAGCTGATCGAGGTGCGCGGCGAGATCTTCCTGCCCGTGGCGGGCTTCGAGGCGCTCAACGTGTCCCAGGTCGAGGCGGGCAAGGCGCCGTTCGCGAACCCGCGCAACGCGGCCGCGGGCTCGCTGCGTCAGAAGGACCCGCGGGTCACGGCCGGTCGACCGCTGGCGATGCTCGCGCACGGCATCGGGGCGTTGCGCTGGGCGGGGCACCCGAACGCGATCGAGCGGCAGAGCGCCGGGTACGACCTGCTCGGAGGCTGGGGGGTCCCGGTCTCGACGCGCAGCCGGGTCGTGTCCGACCTGGCCGGCGTCGAGGAGCTGATCGAGCACTATCGCGAGCACCGGCACGACGTCGAGCACGAGATCGACGGCATCGTGGTCAAGGTCGACCAGATCGTGTTCCAGCGCCGGCTCGGCGCGACGAGCCGGGCCCCGCGGTGGGCGATCGCGTACAAGTACCCGCCCGAGGAGGTCAACGCCAAGCTCCTCGACATCCGCGTCAACGTCGGGCGCACCGGTCGGGTGACGCCGTTCGGCGTGATGGAGCCGATGCTCGTCGCGGGGTCAACGGTCGAGATGGCCACGCTGCACAACGCGAGCGAGGTCAAGCGCAAGGGAGTGCTGATCGGGGACACGGTCGTGCTGCGCAAGGCCGGCGACGTCATCCCGGAGATCGTGGGACCCGTCGTCGAGCTGCGCGACGGCAGCGAGGTCGCGTTCGTGATGCCGGACGTGTGCCCGGCCTGCGGGACGGCGCTGGCCCCGGCCAAGGAGGGGGACATCGACATCCGGTGCCCCAACTCCCGGTCCTGCCCGGCCCAGCTGCGTGAGCGGCTGTTCCACGTCGCCTCGCGCGGAGCGTTCGACATCGAGGCGCTCGGCTGGGAAGGCGCCAATGCGCTGCTCGAGGCGGGGGTGGTCACCGACGAGGGGGACCTGTTCAAGCTGGACGCCGAGGCGCTACGGAAGGTGCCGCTCTTCGTGCTCTCGATCGGGTCCAAGATCAAAGGCCGGGTCCGCGAGGCGGGCGACCTGAACACCGTGGGGGAGAACCTGCTCACGAACCTCCAGAATGCTGCCAAGGAGACCGCGCTGTGGCGGGTGATCGTCGCGCTGTCGATCCGGCATGTGGGCCCGACGGCGGCGCGCGCCCTCGCGACCGAGTTCGGGTCACTCGACGCGATCGAGAAGCTCGCACGGGGCGAGGACGCCTCGGCGCTCGCGGCCGTGGACGGCGTCGGACCGACGATCGCGACCGCGGTGCGGGACTGGTTCGAGCAGCCAGGCGAGGACGCGAAATGGCACGCCGAGATCGTCCGCAAGTGGGCGGCGGCCGGCGTGCGGATGGCCGACGTCCGCGACGAGTCCGTCCCGCGGACGCTCGAGGGCGTGACCGTGGTGGTGACCGGATCGCTCGACGGGTACTCCCGGGACGGCGCGAAGGAGGCCATCATCGCGCGCGGCGGGAAGGCGGCCGGGAGCGTCTCGAAGCACACCGACTTCGTCGTCGTCGGGGAGAACGCCGGGACCAAGGAGGCGAAGGCGCGCGAGCTCGGGCTGAGAATCCTCGACGAGGCCGGCTTCACGAAGCTGCTCGCCGAGGGGCCCGAGGTGCTGGCCGCCGAGGGGCCGGAGGAGCAGGTCGCAGAGGGGGCCGAGGAACTGCTCGCCGAGGGACCGGAGGCCACGGTTGTCTGAGCGGGTGATCCGGCTCGCGACGGCGGATGACGATCTCACCGCGGCGGGCGCGCTCACGGCCGAAGCGTTCCGCGCGGACGGGCTGCTCGACGACGGCGACGCCTACCTCAGCGAGCTGCGCGACGCGGCCCGTCGGGCCCGCGAAGCTCGGCTGCTGGTCGCGCTGGTGCCCGCCGACGGACCGGTCGAGGACGGGCGCGACGGCATCGACAGCGGTGCGGGCGTGCGCGGCGGCACGGGCGTGCCCGAGGGCGGAGCGGGCGTGCCCGACGGCGGAGCGGGCGCGCCTGACGGCGGAGCGGGCGCGCCTGACGGCGGAGCTGGCGCGCCTGACGGTGGAGCGGGCGTGCCCGATGGTGGAGCTGCCAGCCCGTCGACACGAATGGCTCTCGTCGGAACGGTCACCGTCGCCCCGGCGGGAAGCCCGTACGCGGACATCGCGGGCCCGGGCGAGGTCGAGGTCCGGATGCTGGCTGTCGCGCCTCGAGCTCGTCGGCGCGGCATCGCCGAGGCGCTCACCCGGGCGGCGATGCTTGACGCGGCCGGCCTCGGCGCCGAGCGGGTCGTCCTGTCGACCACGGACGCGATGACCACCGCGCACCGGCTGTATGCCCGCCTCGGGTTCGTCTCGAGGCCCGAACGGGACTGGCACTACGGCAGCCTCGCGCTACGCGTCTACACCTGGGACGTCCCGCGCGGCCCCGGTGCCCGCGTGGAGAGCGCGGTATGGCACCCGCGCGAGGTGCGCCACGTCGGCGGTTGGCGCGTCGGGCTCTCCGGTGGTTTCACCCGCCGCGCGAACAGCGTCCTGGCGCTCGCCGAGCCCGACGACGTCACGGAGAGCATCGACGAGGTCGAGCGGATCTACGCCGCGGTCGGGCAGCCCGCGATCTTCCGGGTGTGCGGGCAGTCCCGGCCCGACGACCTCGACGACCTGCTGGACGCGCGCGGCTACAGCGACGTCTCGCACACGGTCGTGATGGTGCGCGAGACGCTGGACGGGCTGCCGGCCGTGGACGTGATGGACTTTGTGCGCGACGCGGACGATGCGGACGATGCGGACGACGCGAACGACGCGAACGGCCTGGACCGCTCGGACGATGCGGAGGGCTTGGACCGCTCGGACGATGCGGATGGCTCAGACGGCTCCGGCGAATCGGACGACTCCGACGACGCGAGCGGCTCGGACTTTGCGGACGGTTCGGACGCCTCGGACGCCTCGGACGGTGCGCTGAACCTTGATGCTGAGGTGGAAATCGGCAAGTCGTCGGATGCTTCGCCTGACGGCTTCGCGTACGTCGTGACCGACGAGCCGGACGAGGCGTGGCTCGCCGCGTGGCTGGCCACGAAGGCGCAAGAACCTGTCGACCATTCGCTGGCCGCGAGCGTTCTGTCCGGTGGACGTGCCATCTACGTCCGCGCGCAGGACGCGGGCACGGGAGCGACCGTGGGCGTGATCCGCGCGGCGCTCGAGCAGGAGTGGGTCGGTCTGTCGTGCCTGGTGGTGCGGCCCGACGCACGACGCCGCGGCGTGGGGCGCGCACTCACGCTCGGCGCGTTGCGGCTGGCCGCGGCGCGTGGCGCGCAGCGCGCGTTCTTGCAGGTCGTGGACTCGAACGAAGCGGCGATCGCGCTCTATGGGCAGCTCGGGTTCGGGCCGGCCGAGCGGTATCACTACCGCCAGCGCTGAGCATCCCAGGTGAGTCCCACGGCGGCGAGGAGTGCTGGAGCCATGAACGTTCTGATGGCTGGCTTGCGGGTCGCTACGGCGTTCGATCAGGGTCTGGCATGTCGAGGTCAGATCCGCGACCCCTCGGAATGGTCGCAACTCCTGCCTCGAGATCGATGTCGAGTCCCGGTGCCGCGGAGCCGGTTTGGCGGATCTCGCCGCGTCGGCGCTCCTGCTCCGCGACGAGATGGTGGTGACTCGGCTGAAAGACCTCGATCAGGTCTCCGATGAATCCGGAACCTTCGGCTCGGCGACGCTCCCATTCCGCCCATCGCCGCTGCTTCGGCCGGCCCCCGACGGCACCCCGGTGTGCGACGACCCTGTCCACGACCAGCAAGGCAACCGCCATGCCGATCGCGAGCAGGAGCCAAGCCGTTGCTTCCATCGTTCGAGTATCGCCTGAGTCTTCTCGGCCGGCACGGCATCGGCGGCGAGGGGCCGATCGGAACCTGGACCCCGACCCCGGACCCCCGACCCCCGGATCCCCGACCTCCGGACCGGGACCTCGCCTTCGCCCGCGCCCATCGCGCTCACTCCACCGCGAGCCAAGTGAGCTCATCCCAGCGCGAGACAAGCCGATGACTCATCCCAACGCAGACTTCGCACCAGGTCACGCCGGTGTACGAGCCAGCATGGGACGCAGCGAAGCACGCACGCCAAATGAACTCATCCCGGCGCACGCCAAAGGAACTCAATCCCGGCGCGAGCCAAATGAACCTGTGATCCAGATCGAACTCGTCTCGAAGCTGCTCGAGGCCGGCCCCCGAGTCACGACACCGCTCGCCTCGACTCAGAACGGTGGTTCGTCCGGGAGTTCGACCTTGGGCAGGGCCTCGATTCGGGGGCGGGGTTCGACGGTCGGGTCGGCGGGGTAGGAGGGTCGTTCGTAGCGGTGCCCGGTGGGCGCGGTCCAGGTCGTGGTCCCGGTCGCCGCGTCGCGTACGACGTCCCAGTCGCCGTCCGTCTTCATCACATGGTGGTGCTTGCAGAGACTATGAACGTTTTCGCACGTGGTCTGCTCGTCGCCGGGGCGTTCCTTGCCGTGGTCGTCGTGGAACGCGACGCGGTGGTCCAGCTCGCATCGCCAGGCGGGCATGCGGCACCCCGGGAACGTGCAGGTCACGTCCCGGGCGATCACGGTGTCGGCGAGGAACGCCGCGGGCCGGTACCCGCGGGGCCCGATCCCG
>NZ_DATCNW010000158.1:0-3682 GCF_036565025.1 Pengzhenrongella sp. | reverse complement strand
CCGTAGGCCCCGCGCCAACCCGGCCTCACTGAGTTCAGCCGATCGACATTCCCCAGGTCAACGGCCGAAATAGGTGGAGCCGCCGGTCGGAGTCGAACCGACGATCTACGCATGTCGAATGCGGGTGTCCGGCGCGACCCTCGGTCCCGCCACCCCCACGCGCCGTTGGCTACTCGGGTGAGCCGCTCAGCGTGCAGGTCGTCGTAGAGCTCGGACAGAGCCACGGCGGCGTGGTGCAGTGCGCGACGCGGATGTCGCCGGATGCGCATCGTCGTGACCTGTCGGCGCCGCGCCCCGAGCCCTCGTGCGAGCGCGGCCACCTGCCCTTCCGTCCCTTCGTGCGCGTCTTCACCACCGCAACCGGGGTTGCCCCCGAGTGGGGTGGGACTGATGGCGTCGACCTGGCGACAGGACAGTGACATTGCTCGAGCCTGGTCAGTCTGCGGCGCGCGCGAGCCGCCTCGCCAGGGTCGGAACCACGATCGCCGCCGCGACGGTGTGCAGCGTGATCAGGGTCGCGGCGGAGCCGGCGGCGAACCCGAACGTGAGATCCGGGACGAAGGACAGCGCTGTCAGGGCGACCGCCGTCCGCACGAACGTGGCCCGCGGCCGACGCGCCTTGCGCGCCATGACGGCGGCGATGCCGACGCCGACGAGCGAGAAGACCAGCGTCAGTTGAGCGAACCCGGCGATCGGGATGTTCGCGCCTGTGCTGTCGGCGAACGAGACACCGGCGGCCGACGCGATCGCCGCGAGGACGGTCGTGGCGACCGAGGCCATGACGGCAGAGGCGACTCCGTGCTTCCATACCGGCTGCCGCTCGGCCGCCGAGGTGGGCGCGCTGGGGGCAGTGCGGATGGGGATCTGCGTGGTGGTGGACATGTCGAGCTCCGTTTCCTCGGCGGGGCGCCCGGTGCGACCCGCTCATGCCCCCTCCACGAACGGCCGGGTACGGATCCGACAGGTCGCGAGAAAAAGTGTCGTTCGCGTCGATGCCCGGTGACGCAGCACCGCCAGGGGTCGGGCGTGAGTCGGAGTGTCGAACGGGCAGTTGGCCTCTGAGGAACCCGATCGCAAGGCTTTCTGTGGCAAGTTGTCGTATCGGTGGAATGCCGTTCGTGGTGGGAGTAGAAGGCGGTCATCGGGACCGCCCGGAACTGAGGAGAATTGGGATGACGCACTACTTGTTGACCGTGCACGGCCCCGCCGAGATGGACGAGTACGGCAACTACGGCTCCAAGGAGGAGATGGAGGAGGCGTTCGCCGCGACCGGCGCCTTCAATGACAAGCTTCACGCCGATGGCTACTGGGTCTTCGCCGGCGGGCTTCAGTCGGCATCGACCGCGACCGTTGTCGACGGCCAGGGTGAGACGCCGGTGATGACCGACGGCCCCTACCTCGAGACCAAGGAGGTCATCGGGGGTTTCTGGGTCATCGACGCGCCCGACCTCGACGTGGCGCTCAAGCTCGCGGCCGAGGGGTCCAAGGCGTGCCGGGGCAAGGTCGAGGTCCGTCCGTTCGACGGCCTCGCCTGAACCGGCCCGAACGAGGACTGATCGATGCAGGGCGGAACGGCGGCCGTCGAGCGGGTCTTCCGCGAGGAGTACGGCCGCCTGATCGCCTCGCTCGTCCGCCGCTTCGGTGACATCGACATCGCAGAGGAGGCGGCGGGTGAGGCGCTCGTGGCCGCGTTGGAGAAGTGGCCGGAGTCCGGCGTACCTCCCAACCCCGGCGGCTGGCTCACCACCACCGCGGGCAACCGCGCGATCGACCGGATCCGACGCGAGAAGCTGCGCGACGCGAAGCACCAGGCGGCCTTCATGTCCCACGACGACACGCCCCACGAGCACACCGGACCGGTCGAGGACGACCGATTGCGGCTGCTGTTCACCTGCTGCCACCCGGCGCTCGCACCGGAGGCGCGGATCGCGCTGACGCTCCGCCTCCTCGGTGGGCTGACCGTGGCTGAGATCGCGGAGGCGTTCCTCGTGCCCGAGACCACGATGGCGCAGCGGATCACTCGGGCGAAGAAGAAGATCGCGGCGGCGAAGGTGCCCTACCGGGTGCCCAAGGCCGCCGACCTCCCCGAGCGGCTCGGCGGCCTGCTGGCGGTACTTTTCCTCGTCTTCAACGAGGGCTACCTCGCCACCGGTGACGGTGACCCGGTGCGCGCCGAGCTCACGGGCGAGGCCATCCGGCTGACACGGGTCCTCCGCCAGCTGCTCCCCGAGGAGCCGGAGGTGGCCGGTCTGCTCGGGCTGCTGGTGCTCACCGAGGCCCGGCGTGAGGCCCGCGTGCGGAATGGGCAGCTGGTCCCGCTCGGCGAGCAGGATCGCGCCGGCTGGGACCGCGCGCTGATCGCCGAGGGGCACGACCTGGTCCGCGAGTGCCTCGCGATCAACCGACCCGGCCGTTATCAGATACTCGCCGCGATCAACGCCGTCCACACCGACGCCCCCACCGCGTCGGACACGGACTGGTCGCAGGTGGTCGCACTGTACGACCAGCTGACCCGGCTCGACCCGTCGCCGATCGTCGCACTCAACCGCGCGGTCGCGGTCGCGGAGCTGGACGGCCCGGAGGTCGCCCTCACTCTGGTCGACCGATTGCCGCTCACGGGCTACCACGCATGGCACGTCGCCCGCGCCGACATGCTCCGCAGGCTCGGCCGGACCGCCGAGGCGAAGGAGTCGTACGACGCGGCCATCGCCGCCACCCAGAACTCCGCCGAGCGCGCCTACCTGAGCAGGAAGCGCGGCGAGTTGGTCTGAGCGGTCGTGAGAGTTTCTTCTTCTGGCAGAGTGTCGGATCCGGAGCGAGGCGTTCGTAGAAGAGGTGAGAGGCGGTCGGAGGTGGCCGCCGGGACAAGGGAGTCATGGGATGACGCAGTACCTGATCTCGTTCGATGATGGCGCGATGACCTTCCCCGAGGAGGAGTTGCCCGACGTAACCAAGGCCGCGCACGAGGTGGTCCAAGAGGCCCAGGACGCCGGCGTGTGGGTTTTCGGCGGCGGACTGGAAAGCCAGAGGGCGAGCGTCGTGGCCACCGACGGGACGGTCACCGACGGGCCGTACCCGGAGACCAAGGAGGTCCTCGGCGGGTTCGCGGTCGTCGACGTGCCCTCACGCGAGGAGGCGCTCGAGTGGGCTGCCAAGATCGCCGTCGCCTGCCGCTGTGCGCAAGAGGTACGGGAGCTCCTGCCCGACCCGGCCGTCTGATCGAAGGAGACCCGCCACGGCTAGAGCAAAGACTTGCCTTGGGCGCGGTCTGCGCATCGACCTGTACTGGGACGCCGGGCGGTGACCGGCTGCGATACGGGTACGGGGCCTAGGTCCACGGGGTTGAGAGTCCAGCCCGTGCGTCCGTGAAGCGGCTGTCAGACCTGAGCGTCGTACGTGTGTGTTCGAACGGGTCTGGGTCGCCGCTCAGGACGATCACATACCGAGGCACGGACGCAGCCTCCCAACATCACAGCCCACTCATCGGCAAAGTCGAGCGGCTGCACGCGGCGAAATGAAGCATCACGCACACGCCTGTCGGCGGCTTTTATTCAGCCGTGATCCACCGGCGAGACTGTGACAATCCCGTGCGTCTGCGGCCGCCAGCGACGAACCCGATGCGCGCTATCAATGTCCGTTACGGCCGATCGTGGCGACGTGTCCCTGATGACAGGCTCAGCAC
>NZ_DATCNW010000157.1:0-10386 GCF_036565025.1 Pengzhenrongella sp. | reverse complement strand
CGTGTGGGGTGCATCGACGTAGTCGGGAAAACCGATGCTCTCGCCCTGGTGCCAGGCCGAGCCGTAGGGGTGGTTGTAGTAGACCGGGACCTAGCCCGAGTCCCGAGCGATGGTGACCGGCAGCCGACCGCTGGGTCCGTGGGCACCGGTGAGCACGTCGACGATGGCCTCGGCGCCACCCTCCCCCGGGCTCCACGCCTCGAGGAGAGCTGCCAGATGGGTGTCGGCGGCATCGCTCGACACCGCTCGACCGTCCAGGTGCACGCCGATGATCGGCTTGCCCAGCCGAGCGAGCTTGACGATCAGGTCTTCCTGACAGGGCGGCAGGTTGATGTTCGTCGCATCGATTCCCTCCCCCATCGAGGCAATGGATGCTGTGCCGTGCTTGCCGCCGAGCGTCAAGAGCACGACGTCGGCGCGCGCGGCGAGCGCGATGGCCTGGTCGTGTCCGGAGTCGTCGTCGCCGGCGAACGGGTAGCCGTACGTCCAGCTCACTTCGGTGTCAGGCATCCGCACGCGGAGCTCGTCCATGAGGCTGCGGATGCCTGGCTGCTGACGCAGGAGGAGCGCCTCGAAGGCAGGACCGTCGGACGCCTCGATCGTGGTGCCGGGGACGGTGTCCGTGATGGTTCTGAGATCGTCGCTGCGGGTCGCGAGTCCGGCCATCGAGGAGTTGGCCGCGAGCTTGCCCTCCGCCATGGAGTAGTGCGTGTACCCGCCGAAGAAGAACCGCGCACTCGCCGCGTGGCAGCCGATCACCGCGAGCGTCTTCACCTCCGGCCGCAGCGGCAGCGTGCCGTTGTTGCGCAGCAGGACGATCGACTCGCGTGCGGACTGCACAGCAACCGCCGAGTCGAACGGCGACACAAAGGAGCTGTCCCGCTCGTCGGGCCCCGGTGCGAAGGTGTGCTCGAACAGCCCCATCCGAAACTTGGCGGCCAGGACCTGGTGGACCGCCCGGTCGAGCAGCGCCACGTCAGCTTTTCCCGCCGCGAACCAGTCCCGCAGGTCGCCGCCGAAGCCCTGCGGCACGTGGAGCTCGACGTCCATGCCTGCGCGCAGGGCTGCGAGCCCGGCATGTGCCGGGGACGAGGCGACCCGCTGGACGGTGTGGAGGTTTCCCACCGCCCCGTAGTCCGAGACGACCAGACCGTCGAACCCCATCTGCTCCCGCAGCAGCGTCGTGAGCAGCCGGGCGGAGGATGACACCGGCTCGCCGCCCACCGAGTTGTACGAAGGCATGACACCGCGCAGCCCACCCAAAGTTATTGCGGCCTGGAACGGCTTGGCGTACACCTCCACCAGCAGGCGATCTGGGACGTTGCAGTGCGCGCCGTGGATGCCGCCTTCGGTGTGGTGCGAGCCGACGAAGTGCTTTGCCACCGCTTCGGTGCGCCGGCCGTCCGGGTCCTCGCCCTGGAGGCCACGCGTGTATGCGACCCCGAGCGCAGCCGCGAGGCTCGGGTCCTCGCCATAGGTCTCACCCTGCCGTCCCATGCGTGGGTCGCGGGAAATATCCAGAACGGGGGCAAGGGTGTGCGTGATGCCGAGGGCCCGTTCCTGCCTGCCGACGATCTCGCCGACCCGGCCCTCCAGGTCGACGTCCCAGCTCGCTGCGCGGCCCAGTCCGGAGGGAAAGCTCGTCGCACCAGGCAGGTACGCGCCGCAGAGCCCTTCCATGTGGAAGATCGCGGGGACGGCGTGCCCGGAACCCTCCATCGCCGCGGACTGGATGCGGCGCTGGAACGCTGTCACCTCGTCCAGAGTGAGCGCGGAACGTGCCTCGAGGCAGGACACCTCGCCGATCCCATGCGGGAATCGTTCGGCGAAGTCGGCGGTCTGGGTGATGTCGGTCGGGAAGTAGCAGGAGACCTGGGCCATCTTCTCGTCCAGGCTCAGCTCCGCCAGGAGCAGGTCTGCCCGTTCGCCGGCCGTCAGCCGCTCGTCCATCCACGGGTTCGTCGCGTGCGCGCTCATACGTAGTCCTCGATCCGTCACTCGGTCTGCCGGTCGAGGGAGGCTCCACCTCCCCCGCACCGGCCAACGACGGGCCCGCCCGCCGCGCCGGACGACAGGGCGCCGGACTTCGAGACTGACGATGCACGCGGTTGTGCAACGTTCTACGCGAGACTAGCGGCCGAAGCCGTTCGTCGCAACCAGGTCGGCGCGGGCACGTTACCGACGGCCGCCTCCTGTTCGGGCTCACCAGTGGCCACCTGGTCCCGCTTGGTCCAGCTTCGGTGACCGGGGCTACGCCAAGGGCAGCGCGAACTCCGAGTCAGGGCAGGTCACCGGTCCCTGGACGCATGAGGAGGGCCCGATCTGGGCCTGCCGCCGACCCGGGTTTCACGATGATTGCACCTGATTGCGGCCGTTGCGTTTTGCCTCGTAAAGAGCCTGGTCGGCGCGAGCCAGCACGACGGCGATGTCGATGTCGTCGGGAAGCAGGCGGGACAGCCCGATGCTCACCGTGATGTCGAGCGGGCCCGAGCGGGTCTGGATCGCTCGGCGACCTCGAAGAAGCGCCGCCGGTTCGCGATCCCGGTCAGCTCGTCGATGACCGCGAGCTCCTGCACCCGCGCGAACAGGCTCGCGTTGTCATACGCGGTCATACCCTGCGCGCCGACGGCGCCCGCGACCCCCGGCCTGCGTCGCGGTGAACGCGAGCGGCCGCCTCGAGGCGAGCAGCAGAACACCCAGCCGCGCTGTCCTGGCCACCGGCGGGAGCGCAATCCAGGACGCCACCTCGCCGCCCATCGACTCGTTTCCCGGAGACCGGCGAAGCGGTTCTGCTGAACTGGAATGGCGGGGAGTACGAGCAGCTGCGACCGAACATGACATCGGCAGACATCCTCGCTATCCCGCATCGATAACCGTGCCCGAAGAACGACAACCCGTCACTGACCGCATGCGTCGTGCTGATGACGCTCACTTGAAAGTACCCAGACCTGCTCACTGAAAGTCCCCACCCCGCGTGGCTCCGCCGAGTCAGGCGGGGCCCCCTCAAGGCTGGTGGTCTCTGACCACGCACCAGCTCGAGGGGGCCCCACCGCTCATGCTCACACGGGAGGACGACATCGACGTTCATGCGTTGCGTCGACAGGGTTGGACGATCTCCGCGATCGCCCGTCACCTGGGAAGAGACCGCAAGACCATCCGCGCCTACCTCGCCGGCGAGCGGCAGGCTGGGGTCCGCGTCCGGGCGGGCATCGACCCGTTCGAGGTGTTCGCGCCGTACTGCGCGCAGCGACTGTCTGATGACCCGCACGTGTGGGCGAGCACCCTGTTCGACGAGCTCACCGACCGCGGCTACGTCGGGTCGTATCCGACGATGACCCGCCAGCTGCGGACCCGGTCGCTACGCCCCGCGTGTGAGCCGTGCCGGCCGGCGAAGGGCCGCCCGATCGCGGTGATCGAGCACCCGCCCGGGGAGGAAACGCAGTGGGACTGGGTCGAGCTGCCCGACCCGCCGAGCTCGTGGGGGTGGGGCGCCCACGCGCACCTGCTCGTCGGGGCGTTGTCCCACTCCGGGGTCTGGCGCGCGGTGTTGTGCGAGTCCGAGGACCAGCCCCACCTGATCGATGGCTTGGACCGGGTCGCCCGGGCGCTCGGCGGGCTGACCCGCGACTGGCGGTTCGACCGGATGTCGACCGTGATCAGCCCCGGCACCGGCAAGGTCAGCGCGTCGTTCTCCGGCGTCGCGAAGCACTACGGCATCGTCGTGCGGCCATGCCCGCCGCGGCGCGGGAACCGCAAGGGCGTCGTGGAGAAGGCGAACCACGTGGCCGCGCAACGGTTCTGGCGGACCCTGCCCGACGACCTGAGCGTGGAACAGGCCCAGGCCAAGCTGGACACCTGGTGCGCGAAGCGCGGAGACGCCCGAGTGCGGTCCACCGCCGAGGGCAAGACCACCGTTGGGGCGCTGGCCGCGGCGGAGCCGCTGGGTCCGGTCCCGCCGGCGTTCCCCGCGACGCTCGTTGCCGAACGCACCGTCTCGGCGCAGGCCCTCGTCTCGTTCCGCGGGAACCGGTACTCGGTGCCTCCCGAGCTCACCGGCGCCCGGGTGAGCGTGGTCCTGCGCCTGGGCGCGAGCGTGATCGACATCGCCACGACGCCCGGCCCGGCAGTCGGGGCGCGTGGCGGGATCGTCATCGCGCGCCACCGCCTGGCGCCGACCGGCGCCGGGGCCATGATTCGCGACGACGGCCACGTCGTGGCCCTGGAACGCGCCGCGATGGCCGCGGCCACGTCCGCGAGCCCGCACCGCGGCAAGGTCCGGCGCCCACCCAGCCAAGCCGCCCTGGCCGTGGCGCCCGCCCTGCAAACCCCGACCGGCACCGAGGGCGCCGCGCCCTCTACCGGCCCGGGAGTGGTCGTTGACCTGGCC
The DNA here is from genome assembly GCF_036565025.1 of Pengzhenrongella sp. Lineage (NCBI taxonomy): Bacteria > Bacillati > Actinomycetota > Actinomycetes > Micrococcales > Pengzhenrongella > Pengzhenrongella sp. Next base: position 5,999 of record NZ_DATCNW010000157.1, on the reverse strand, counting down.
CGATACGCCGCCGCCGCAGCGGGGCGCAACACCCTGATGACCGAGAAGACCACCCCGCCCGCTCCGCCGACACGCAAGGAGACCCCGACCTCATGACCACCACGAGAACCGCCGACCCGACCGCTGAGCCCGGCGCGCCGTCCACGACCACCCAGGCCAGCCTCTACCAGCAGCTGCGCGCTCACCTCGCCGTGTTGCGGCTCTACGACGCGGCCGAGCACCTGCCCGCGGTCCTGGACGCGGCGATCGCCGAGGGACTCTCGATGACCGCCGCCCTCGAGCGGCTCCTCGCCGTCGAGGTCGACGCCACCGAGGCCCGCCGCCTGGCCGGACGCCTGCGCTTCGCCTGCCTACCCACCCCCGCGACGCTCGCCGAGTTCGACTACGACGCCGCGCCCGGCGTCGACCGCGCGCTCATCGACGAGCTCGCGACCTGCCGCTACCTCGAGTCCGCGACCAATATTTTGCTCATTGGCCCGCCGGGTACAGGCAAAACTCACCTCGCAATCGGCCTGGTCCGCTCCGCTGCAGAGGCGGGCTACCGCACGTACTTCACCACCGCGGCCGACCTCGCGGCCCGCTGCCACCGCGCGGCCATCGAAGGACGCTGGGCCACGACCATGCGGTTCTACGCCGGCCCCACGCTCCTGGCGATCGATGAACTGGGCTATCTCGCGCTTCCTGCCGAGGCCGCCGCCGCGATCTTCCAGGTCGTCTCCCAGCGATACCTCAAGACGAGCATCGTGCTGACGAGTAACCGCGGCGTCGGCGCGTGGGGTGAAATCCTCGGAGATACCACCGTCGCGGCCGCAATGCTCGACCGCCTTCTGCACCGATCCGTCGTTCTCAACCTCGACGGAGATTCCTACCGACTACGCGCCCACCAAGCCCGCAACGAAACACTCCGGAAAACCACCACCGGCACCCGAAAGCCGCTATCCTAACAACGCCACAAGGTGGGGAATTTCGATGAGCAATACTGGGGAATTTCGATAAGCGGCATCAGTGCGCTCACGGAACGCGCCGACAGGTCGTTGTGGGCACCCCGACCTGGGTGAGGCAGGTGGTGTCGGCATAGGCCATCCGCTACGCAACCCAGGCGCAAAGAGGGCCGGAAGACTGACGCGTCCTGGCCCTCTGACCTGCTTTTATATCGTCACGTGACAGGAGTAACACCTGCGACCCCCTGTCGATGTGTCATTCACCGGATAGGCCACCTTGGCCACCCGGTAGGCCGCCAGCGACACCTAAGGGGCGGCCCGCATCCACGGAAACGGCCCCTGAACTGCGCTTTCACTGTCGGGCTGACAGGATTTGAACCTGCGACCCCCTGACCCCCAGGCAACCCAGCCACGCTCAGACACGGTCAGACACGGTCACGACGACGGTGTTGTCGCAGGTCAGACGTACATTCGTGTCCACCACCGTCCAGGCTAGTCCACCCGAGTTACGCAACTTAGGCTAACCGTTAGGCAACCTCGGGCAGCCGATCTCGAGGCCCGAAATAGCAGCCCCGGGTGGACCCCATGACACGCAGTCGCAGAGATCGCGGAGACGGAGCCGTGTATTTCAACACGCTCAAGAATCGCTGGATGGGCCAACTCGACCTCGGCCAGGACCTGGCAGGCAGGCGCGTCCGGCCAACCGTCTCCGGCCGTACCCGCACCGAGGTCCGCGCCAAGCTCGACGCACTGCGCGCGCAGCATGAGGCGGGCCACGACGTCGCCGAACGCTCCACGACGTTCGCTGACCTCGCACGCCAATTCTTCAACCGCGGCCTGACCGCCGAGCTCAGCGAGAACACGCGGGAGGAGTACCGCGGAATCGTCGACCGCCACCTTCTCCCCGCCCTCGGCAACCGCAAGGTCGTCGCCCTGCGCCCCGACGATATCGAGGATGTCCTCCAGGCCATGGCCGCCCACGGATACTCAGCGCGCACCATGAGCCTGACGGTGAACATGGCCCGGCGGATCCTGCGCTTCGGCGAACGGCGCGGCGTGGTCATCCGCAACGTCGCCGCGATCGTCGAGCCCGTGCACGGTCCCGTCCGCACGCGCGGGAGCATCACACCCGACGAGGCTCGCGCCCTGTTGGCCGCGGCCCGCTCCCACCGCCTCGCCGGCCTGTTCATCGTGTCCCTGCTGCTTGGACTTCGACCTGGCGAGGCCGCGGGACTGCAGTGGGACGCGGTCGACCTGGACTCCACTCCCCCGACGCTGACAGTGGAGACGAGCCTGCGCCGCACCGCGGGGAAGACCCTGTCGCTCACGAAGCCGAAGACCGCGTCCAGCTGGCGCACCCTCGCACTGCCGCCCGATTGCGTCACCGCCCTGGAAGACCAGAAGCGATTCCAGGAGCAAGAGCAACTGGCGGCGGGCGAGAAGTGGTCGAACCCCGACAGGCTGGTGTTCACCACCAACGTCGGGAGCCCCCTGCACCCCTCCAACGTCCGACGAGCCCTGCAGATCGTCGCCACCAAGGCCGGCTTGGGGCACATGCACCCCCATCTACTCAGGCACGCCGCCGCAAGCCTCATGTCGGACGCTGGAGTACGACTCGAGGACATCGCGGACACCCTTGGCCACCGCTCAGTCACGATCACCGCCGACATCTACCGTCACCCGATCAACGCCACCCGAACTGGCCACCTCGACGCCATGACTGCTCTGACGGGCGGCGAAGACCACAAGATGAGCACGACCAACGACGTCGACGGACTTGAGCCTTAGCTTCGGGCCAGTCGCTCCAGCAGGGCGATGCAGGTACGCAAGACGGTCGAAAGCAGGACTTTTCGCGAAGGACGACCCGCGAGGCTCCTACAACGAGTTCAGGAAGGCGCACAGTACGGGCGCGCTTTACGCCCCGGGCAAGGCCTCCGGGCGGGCTGCGGGGTGGGACGCATGGCTAACGAGATTTCCACGCGTGACGTTCACCAGTTAAGGGGTTCCCGAGGAAGGCGCTCTGGATAACTCCACTCACATACCACGGGAAATTGGATTGGTAAACAGTTTCGTAGTGCGCCTCCCACTCGACAGGAAGCCGCAATCCCCAGCGCACCTTGACTGTAGCACCGCCAGCCCGCTTGCGACGTTCGATCGCGCTACGAATCAAATCCACCCCGTTGTTGTAGGCGATCACCGCAACTGCGTGATCCGCATCGACCAAGTCGACTACCGGCGTACGCAGGACCCTCTGCTGGTCCGCAGGCAGTACCGATCCTGAAGATCGCAGCACAGACTCCTGGCATATCTGGTCAATAATCCATTCGGCGCTACGTTGCGGATTCATGTCTCGACTCTAGAACAACGATGTCCCGGGCGGGATGATATTCGCCCGAAGTGCCAGGCCAGTTCGTCGTGTCGGGCAAACGGACGCCACCACGCGGCGTTGCGCCCGAGTCGGACACGGAAGAAGTCCACAGCACCGGTGCTGATGATCTTCGCATCGACAACAGCGACGGCGACAGACACGTAAGTCAGCGTGGCGCCGCGACGAGTTCGTCGGGTCCTTGAAGTCGAAGACCGGCTAGGCTGAAACCTGCCGCGTCAACGCGGTTTGCCTGTCTGACGGTACTGTGCGTGCAACGCATGAACCCAGGTAGGGTGGCCCTCGCTAGCCGGGCGGAACGAGGTGTCGACGAGCTTGCGGATCTGCGACTCTACGAACTCAGCGACGCTGAGGATTCTGGCCCAACGCCAACGCCCTGAATTCGGCCACGAGTGCGTGTTTTATTAACCCTCATTTGCGTCGTGGGGCAAGAGCGACTCGAATGCTTCGGCCGCAAGCTCATCTGTAAGCGTCGTAATTCGCCTAATCATGAGCTTTTGAACGTTGCCGCGACTTGCCAGGGCCACCAACCTGCGCGACGATCTCACTTTCGTCGGATTCGCTGGATAGCCTATCCTCCGCCAGTCGACGGACGATGTTCAGTGTGGCACTTATCCGCGTCTCTGGTGAGCGCTTCTTTTGGGCCTCGACGAAAGCGGCACGCCATTTTTCAAACCTGGCCCGAGCCTGGGTCGTAATACCCGGGTGCTTTTTAACGTAATCGTCGACAGCATTCCAGGCGTTTAGGAGGAGCGGCCAGTACTTCTTCACGAGGATCCATGCACCCTTTCCGAGAGCGCCCCAGGCAGCCATGGAAATTTCCTCACCTCGGTGGACACGAAAGATATCAGGCGCCGAACGCTAGCGCGCTGGAGTCCCCCGCACCAGGAAATGCTGGTCGCAACGCGGACGAATTGCCACCTTTCACCCCTATGCTCCCCCATCGGGGAACTCTGCGGGAGGGTCTGGCGTGGGAGCCCCTTCGAACACTTCCGAGTGGCGGGACGGCGGGCCGCACGAGGGCAGACAACATGTAGCCCCTGGTTGGGTAGTCATGCTCGACGGCGAGCCGCTATTGGCGTCGTGACCCGAAGAGGCGAGCCTCTGCCCGGAGCAAGGCGGTTGCCGCCCGTGTTCATGCCCTGCCACCCGGACGATCCGGCATGAATCACATCTCGCTCCTCGGCGGTGGTCGTTGGGCATCGGCTGGCGTCGCCGTAAACGCTCTCCTCAGGCGAGCCCGGCCACCGCCAGGTCCGGCTCCCACGGCACCTCGCTCCAGGAAGCCGGCGCCGTCGGCATGGCCGGCTCCCGCACGCTCGCAAGACGAACCGATCCCAGGGCAAACTCGAGGACGTCGTTTTGTCCCAGTCCGAACCGCCCGACGAACAACGCGAGGTCGTCGCCGGGCGACCCGCCTGGCACACCCTCCTCGAAGCAGCGAGCCTGCAGCTGCGTGAGAGTCGCCACTGCACCGGCCCGGTCGACCTTCTCGATGTCCGCGACGCCGATGGGCGAGCTCGCGACGATGATCCAACGGTCGACGTCGGCCGTGCTGTGGAACGAGACGAACGGCGCGGCCGCCGCGACGGGCTGCGTCCGCCGACCGATCGCGACCACGGTGTGCCGAGCCGCGCTAGCCACCGCGCCGAACGCGGCTGCGACACTGTCGTCGAGCTGGACGCGACCTTCCGTCACGGTCGCGAGGTCGCGCGCCAGCAGCGAGCGCTCACCGCGGAACGCGGCACGCCCCACCCCCTCCGCATCGGTGACGTCCACGGTCCGGATCCCGATCGGCCAGATCGCCGACAGCAGGAGCGAGGCGGCGACGACCTCGTCGTCGGTCAGCTTAATGGTGCTCACGTTCTCTCCTCGTTTGCGCGGCTCAGGGCTTGAAGATTCCGATCAACCTCGGCAGCGCGGCGTCGAGCGCCTGGCCCGCGCCTGCGAGCGCATCCATCGGATGCTGGACGATGTACTGCCCGGCCGAGGCCATCCCGGACGAAGACTTGTCCACCTCGGCCCAGTCCCGGTGGAGCTCCTGCACTTCGGCAATGATCACGCCCGACAGGTACAGCGGAAGAATCGGCACGGGTGCCTCGGCACCGGCGGACTTCAGGATCGAGGCAGTCACTGACGCCGCAGCGTCCACGGCCTTGGCCGGGTCACCGGACGTGAAGCCCTCGGCCGCGTCGAACGCGGTGAGGAATGTGCCCGGGACATGAGTCAGCCCGATGAGATCTCCGACCCTCCACCCGGTGACCGGGATGGTGGCGTTCTCGTACTGACGGATGAAGTCGGCTCCCGTGAGGGAACTCCCGCCGCCGACCGAGCCCGACCCGCCAGTCGCGGCACTGGCTCCGCGCTGTTCGGAGGCGTTGTTGAGCGCCGACTGGCCGAGCCCGCTGATCTGCGACCGGACCGCCTGCAACGACGCGCGGTGCCTCGGCCACCACGTGCCGACAAAGTCGCTCGCGTCCTTGCCGTCCCACAGACCGGGCAGCCGGCGGACGAGCGCATCGACCCTCGCGGTCAGCGCGGTCAGCGCCTCGGCGTCCGTCTGCAGCCCGTGCCCAATCCGCTCGACCGCATCGACATCCATCCCCAAACGTGTCATCGGAACCTCCTCGTGGTCGCGGGTCGTGGCCGGGCTGCCTTGTGCAGCCCGGCCA
>NZ_DATCNW010000156.1:0-16025 GCF_036565025.1 Pengzhenrongella sp. | reverse complement strand
GGGGTCGGGTCGGGAACCGGCACCGGGTCCACGGTCGGGTCGGGGACGGGAACCGGGTCCACGGTCGGGTCGGGAGCCGGCGTGGGGTCCGGGGCGGGAACCGGGTCGGGGGCCGGCGTCGGCGTCGGATCCGGAGTCACGACCGGCGTCGGGTCGGGGCTGGGCGTGGGACCGGGGGACGGCGTCGGGTCGGGGCTCGCTCCCGGGGCAGGGGTCGGATTCGGCGCCGGGTCCGCGAGAACCGGCGACTTCCCGGGCTGGTAAGGCACCACGACCGGCCTCGAGAGCGCTCCTCCCGGGAGCACCCACGGCGCCGCGGCCCGGGCACCCGACCCGCCGGGGCGCAGCGGTGCGACGAACTCGATGGTCCGGGTCGCCCCCTGGAGCCCGGACGAGAGGGTCACCGAGCTCGATCCGGTGACGCCATGCCCCAGGCGGTAGGCCGCAGCGAGCTGCAGCACCCGCACGCCGTACGCCGCGTTGAAGTTGTCACGCATCAGAGCCCCGCGAGCGCCCTGGATCCCGTCCAGCCGGGTGTCGCCGGCACACAGGTACCGGCCGGCGGCGAGCGCCGCGTCGTTGATGTTGTGCGGGTCCGCGATGCCGTCGCCGTCGCCGTCGGCCCCGCGGCTCGCCCAGGTGCCCGGGATGAACTGCATCGGCCCGACCGCGTGGTCGAACGTGGTGTCGCCGTCGAGCACGCCGCGATCGGTGTCGCGGATCAGGGCGACACCAGGCCGTCCGTCGAGGGCGATGCCGATGATCCGCGGGCGGGCGACGCCGTCGGCCCCGAGCTGCGCTCCGCCGTAGCGCCCGTGGTTCGACTCGACCTTCCCGATCCCGGCGAGCAACGCCCAGTCGAGGCCGCACGTCGGGTCGCTCACCGCCAGCGCGGCGGCGGCGGCGCGGTAGGCGCGCAGCGCCGGAGCCGGGATGTCGCTCGCGCCCGGCAGGCCCGAGAGGTTCCCGCGTCGCGCGGCGGCGTTCTCGATCGCACTGGTGCGCCCGAGGTTCGGCGTCGGCGTGAACGACGAGGCGCCCGGGCCGGCGGGAAGCCCGTCGAGCAGCGGCGCCGAGTCACCCGTGATCGTCGCCGGACCGGAGCCGTCGTCGGCCCGGACCTCGGACGTCGCCCCGCCCGGATCCGCTCCGTCGAGGGGGGCACCGGTTGCCCACGCCGACATGAAGACCGCGGCCACCGTGGCGGTCGCCACCGTCCAGGCGAGGCGTCGTTGACGGCCGGTGAGCGCGAGGGAGGTGACGACCTCACCACGTGCGCGGCTCGACCAGAATTGCTTCGGCTCCTGGATCGCCCCCATGCGGCCCTCCACCACGAACACACGTCTGAAAGCCGGAAACTTACGCCTTCGGGCCTGCCAGAAGCGGTGGTATGCCCGTATTTCACCCGCTCTGTCCGGGTGCCTGCCGCTCACGGAGTCGCATATTCACCCGCCGAACGGCGCCGGCCCGGGACGCTCGCGGCGCGGTGCGCCGATCGTTCCCCTTGTGCTGTCCGGCCCTGGTCGGGACGCTTGAATCATTGGCTTTCGACCACGGGGGAACCATGAGCAGTGACAGGTCCGCAGCACCCCGCCCGTCGGCACGGCAGGAGGCCGACGCCCTGGTTGCCCGGGCGACGGCCCTCGCCGAGCAGGGGCAGACCTCCGACGCCCTCCTCCTCGCCGAGCGGGCCCTCAACCTCGTGCCGAGGAATGCGAGCGCGCACGCGCTCGCCGGGACGGCGCTGCATCGTCTCGGTCGCCTCGACGAGGCACTGACGCACTTCCGGGCGACCGTGGACCTCGAGCCGGACAGCTCCCCGCACCACCGCGACCTCGCCGCCGTGCTGTTCGACCTGCAGCGCTACGCCGAGGCCGTCGCCCACGCCGCGGCACTCGCGGCACCCCAGCCGCAGGCGGACTACCGCGACGCCCTCGGGGACCTGTTCGCAGATCGCGGGCGGTTCGCGGAGGCCCGCACGCAGCACGAGGCCGCGGTCGAGCTGGACCCGGTCAACCCCGCCCTGCACGCCCACCTGGCCAACGTGCTGTTCGACCTCGAGCGCTTCGACGACGCCGTCGCGCAGGTCCCCGAGGGTGACGGCGAGACCCACGACCGGCTCGGCCATCGCTTCAGTGAGCGCGGCCTGCTGCACGAGGCGCGCACGCAGTTCCAGCGCGCCGTCGACGTCGACCCGGCCAACGCCACCTACCGGGTCCACCTCGCCAACGCGCTGTTCGACCTCGCGCTGTACGACGACGCCGTCGCGCACCTGCCCGACGGCGACACCTTCGCCCACAACCTTCTCGGCGACCGGTTCCGAGCGCTCGGGCGGCCCGCTGCGGCGCTCGCGCGGTACCAGCACGCCGTCGACCTCGAGCCGGACCGCGCCACGTTCCAGCGCGATCTCGCTGCGGTGCTGTTCGAGATCGACCGGTACGACGACGCCGTCGCGCACGCCGCGACGCTCTCGACGCCCCAGCCCCAGAGCGACTACCGCGACACCCTCGGGGACCTGTTCCGCGAGCGGGCGCGGTACGAGGAGGCGCTGACCCAGTACCGGAGGGCAGTCGAGCTGGACCCGGCCAACTCGGCGCTGCGCGCGCACCTGTGCTACGTGCTGTTCGACCTCGGGCGGTACGACGACGCCGTCGAGCAGGTCCCCGCCGACGACGGCTGGGCCCACGATCTGCTCGGCGATGGCTTCCGCAACCTCGGGCGACTCGAACAGTCGCTCGCGCAGTACCGGCGTGCCGTCGACGTCGACCCCGAGAACTCCACGTTCCAGGGCAACCTGGCCAACGTGCTGTTCGACCTGCAGCGCTACGACGACGCCGTCGCGCAGGCGCCCGCCGACGACGGCTGGGTCCACGACCTGCTCGGGGACCGGTTCCGCGAGATCGGTCGGTACGCCCAGGCGCTGGCGGAGTACGAACGCGCCGCGACGCTCGAACCGGAGAACGCCACCTTCGGCCGCGACGTCGCCAACGCACTGTTCGACCTCAAACGCATCGGCGGGGCGGTCGAGAGCTGAGCCGCGCAAGCCCCTCAGCCCGATCCGGAAGCAGCGCGATCAGATCCCAGCCCGCCGCCGGCTACGAGCGCGTCGTCGCTTCTCTCAGCTCAGGACGTCGACCCGGCAACGGAGCCCCGGGGCCTTCGACAGCCGCGCATCGCCGGTGACGAGTACGGCGTCAAGGCGCTCGGCCAGCGCCACGTACGAGGCGTCATACACGGTCAGATTCTCCCGCAGCTCCCAGCACCGCCCGAGCAGCCGCGCGTGCGGGACCCGACGCAAGGCCAGGTCAAGCAGGTCTGTGAGGGCAGTTTCAGCGCGGTTCACATCAAGAGCCCCGGCCCACACCTGCCGGCGGTAGACCGACAGCACCTCAAGATCGATCAACTCTGGCGCGACGAGCGTCTCGCCCCGGAGTCGGGCGCGAGCAACGTCGCCATCTGCGGAATCGTCGGCCAACGCGGGCGCAAGGACGCTCGCGTCAACGACGATCACGGTCCTCCCGGAGCGCGTCGACTGCCGCCGCGAACGGAACCCGTCCGCCGGCTCTGGTGCCCGCTCGCTCGAGCACCTCATCGACGGTCGGTGTCTGCGCGTCCAGGATCAACCGAGCGCGCAGGTACTCCTGGAGAGACTGATGGGCAGCGGCAGCTCGTTTCCGGAGGACGGCATGGGTGTCCGCCGGGACGTCCTTGATCTGCACACTCACCATGGCGCCATTCTGGCGCCACGGTGCATCAGCCCGCAAGAGCGGTTCGCGTGCTGCCGGCAGACCGCAAGCGCGCGCGAACCCGCGTTCCGGCCAAGGGCGTCGTCTCGACCTCCGTGCCGAGTTGTAGCGGAAACGGTCGTTCTCGTGCCGCTGGCCGCTTGACAGTCGGTGGCCGCACGTGTACCTATGTACCGAGACGTAGATACAGAAAGGACCTCGCCGTGATCGAGACATTTGGCTGGTTGGCCGTCGTTGCCGGAGCTGTTGGAGTGGCCGCTCTGCTCCTGCTTCTGATACCGCCCTCGCAGCGCGCTGTGCGGGCGTGGCTGAGCCGCAGCAATCTTCGTGATGACGACCAGACGGTTACCGCGGTGCGCGGAGCGTTGATGCGTATGTGTTACGCCGGAGGAGCTGTCTTTCTAGCGTTCACAGTTGCCGGGCTCATGGCGGAGTTCAAAGCAGTCTCTGCTGCCCTTGGACTCGCTGTCGCAGCAGTCGCGGCCGCCAGTGTGGGGGTCGACGGCGGAAGCCGGCGCCGGGCCGATCTTGGTCACCTTGAGGTGGCTGATGCGCGCGCAGGCCGGCTCCTTACCGGCGCCACGGTGCTGAGCGCGGTCGTCTGTGTCGTGGCGGTCGCGCTCGCGGTGTTCTACGCCAGGCGCTCCGAACCCGGCGGCTACCCCGTCATCGAGGCGGGCTCGGTCGTGCCCGTCGTGGAGCACCACACCCTCCCCCTCGTCGCCGGAGTGTCCGCGCTGCTCGCGGTCGCGGCCTGGCTGGGATATCGACGGGTGCTGCGACGCCAGTCGCTGGCCGGGGCCGACACCAACGTCGACCACGCCCTGCGCGCCATCAGCACCCGCCGCATCGCCGCCGGAGCCCTCAGCGCCCAGATCATCCTGCTGGGCGCCTCGTTGACAGCGGCACCGCTCCTAGCGCAGTCGACCGTCCCGGTGGTGGAGGGAGGACGCGTCTGGCAGATCGACCAACAACTGGTCAACACAGCCGGCGACGTGGCACTCGTCGTGGTCGTCGTCGGGCTGGTGGTTGCCGCTGCGTCCCTGACGAGCCCATTCAGAGGCGTCGCGGTCCGCCAACTCGGACATGCCCCCGCCGAAAAGGCGTGAGGCTATGGAGATCGAGGTCGATACCCGCAGCCCGGTCCCGAACTATGAGCAGATCCGCACGCAGATCACGCGACTAGTGCTGACAGGGGCGCTCCCTGAGGGCACGCGGCTGCCACCGATCCGCCAGCTAGCTGGTCATCTCGGACTGTCCAACGGCGCCGTGGCACGCGCCTACCGCGAACTCGAGCGGGAAGGGAAAGTCGTCACCGCCGGGAAGAAGGGCACCACGGTCGCTCGGACAGACGACCGTGAGCAGACCGACGGACGCAACAAGGAACGCGCTCAGGCGCTGGCCGATGCAGCAGGCACCTACGCCATCACCGCACACCGCCTCGGCTACACCGTCGACGATGCCGTTGCCGCGCTGGGCAAGGCAATGACACCGTAAAGCTGAGGGGAACCCGCGCGGACATTGGCCCTCTCCGGTCATCTGCTCGACCGCCGCGCTCCCAGTCCGCACGCCGCCAGAAACCGTCAACGAAACGCCGCCATTTAGGGACCAAAGCCACCGCTCGAGTTCGCCGGTCCGAGTGCGAGTTCGTCGATCGAAACCGGCGAATTCGCGCGGATATGGCGAACTCGGCTGGTTCGGCGTCGACAGCAACTCGGTGCTCGCGAACCGAGTCCGCGAGCACCGACCCGGCCGCCGGGGCTGGCCCGTCGGGTCAACGGCGGCGCCGGGTCGACGCCGATCGGGTCAGCGGCGGCCGAGTGCCCGGTAGGTCCAGCCCGCGGCGCGCCACGCTGCGGGGTCGAGCACGTTGCGCCCGTCCAGGATCCGCTTCTCGTTGACGACCAGGGCGAGCTTCTCGGGGTCGAGGTCGCGGTACTCGGCCCACTCGGTGGCGAGCAGCACGGCGTCGGCGCCGGTGGCGGCCTCCTCCGCGGTGTCCGCGAAGGTGAGGTCCGGCCAGCGCTTGCGCGCGTTGTTGATCGCCTGCGGGTCGGTCACGACCACGTGCGCACCCTGGAGCTGCATCTGGGCGGCGACGGACAAGGCCGGCGAGTCGCGCACGTCGTCGCTGTTCGGCTTGAACGCGGCGCCGAGCACCGCGATCCGCCGGCCGACGATCGACCCGTGGCAGACCTCGCGCACGAGGTCGACCATCCGGACCCGACGGCGCATGTTGATCGAGTCGACCTCACGCAGGAAGGACAGCGCCTGGTCGACGCCGAGCTCGCCGGCGCGGGCCATGAAGGCCCGGATGTCCTTGGGCAGGCAGCCTCCGCCGAAGCCGAGGCCCGCGTTGAGGAACTTGCGCCCGATCCGTGCGTCGTACCCGATCGCGTCCGCGAGCCCGGTCACGTCCGCGCCGGTCGCCTCGCACAGCTCGGCCATCGCGTTGATGAACGAGATTTTCGTGGCCAGGAACGAGTTGGCCGCGACCTTGACGAGCTGCGCGGTCGCGTAGTCGGTCACGACCAGCGGGGTGTTCTCGCTCAGCGGCACGGCGTAGACCTCGTCGAGGACCGCCTTCGCGTCCTCGCCGGGCTTGCCCGCGGGGACTCCGTAGACCAGCCGGTCGGGGTGCAGCGTGTCCTTGACCGCGAAGCCCTCGCGCAGGAACTCGGGGTTCCAGACCAGCGTCGCGCCGGTGGGTGCGAGATCGAGCGCCAGGCGCTCGGCCGTGCCGACCGGGACCGTGGACTTGCCGGCCACGATGTCGCCCGCGGTCAGGTACGGCAGCAGGCCCGCGAACGCCGCGTCGACGTAGGTCAGGTCGGCGGCGAACTCGCCGCGCTTCTGCGGCGTGCCGACGCACACGAAGTGCACCCGCGCGCCGACGACCTCGGCGGGATCGGTCGTGAACCGCAGCCGCCCGGTCGCGACGGTCTCAGTCAGCAGCTCCGGGAGTCCGGGCTCGTAGAACGGAGCCCTGCCCGCGGCCAACTCGGCAACCTTGGCCTCGTCGATATCCAGTCCGACGACGTCGTGCCCCAACTTGGCCATGGCGGCCGCGTGCACCGCGCCCAGGTAGCCACAGCCGATGACGGAAATACGCATGAATCCCCCAGCTAAGAGACGAGTTCGCGCAACTACCCTAGGTGCCAGGTCGCCCGGGCACCTACGCCGTCACACGTTCAGCAGAGCCTTGATCGGTCCGAGTGTGAAGTAGACGACGAACAGCACGCCCGACACCCACATCAGCGGGTGGATCTCCCGGACCTTGCCGACGGCGATCTTGAGGACGACGAACGAGATGAATCCCGCGCCGATCCCGACCGTGATCGAGTAGGTGAACGGCATCAGGATGATCGTCAGGAACGCCGGGATGGCGATCTCGTAGTTCTTCCAGGAGATGCCTGCGACCTGCATCATCATCAGAAAACCGACGATGACCAGCGCGGGGGTCGCGGCCTCGTAGGGCACCATCGCGACGAGCGGGGAGAGGAAGGTCGCGAACAGGAACGCGATTCCGGTCACTACCGAGGCCAGGCCGGTACGCGCGCCGTCACCGACACCGGTGGCCGACTCGATGTAGCTCGTGTTCGAGGACACGCCACCCGCGCCACCTGCGGCAGCCGCGATGGAGTCCACCACCAGGATCTGGCGGGTCTGCGGCGGGTTGCCCTGCGCGTCGAGCAGGTTCGCCTCGGCGCCGATGGCGACCATCGTGCCCATCGTGTCGAAGAAGTCGGCCAGCATGATCGAGAAGATCAGCAGGATGACCGCGACGAGGCCGATCTTGTGGATCGACCCGAACAGCGAGAAATGACCGAGCAGGGAGAAGTCGGGGACGTCGAAGATCTTGTCGGGCAGGGCCGGCAGGCCCAGGCTCCAGCCGTTCGGGTTCTGCTCGCTGCGCGACCCGATGCGCGCCACGGCCTCGATCGCGACGCTGAGCAGCGTCGAGGTGATGATCGAGATCAGGATCGCGCCGTGCACCTTGCGCGTCATCAGCACGATCATCAGGATCAGCCCGATGACGAAGACCAGGATCGGCCACCCGGCGAGCGAGCCGTTGCGGCCCAGCTGGAGCGGGGTACCGATGCCCGGGGTGACGAAGCCGGAGTCGAAGAGTCCGATCAGGGCGATGAAGAGCCCGATACCGACGCTGATCGCCGTCTTGAGCTCGACCGGGACGGCCCGGAAGACGGCCTCCCGGAAACCGGTCAGCACGAGCAGCAAGATGATCAGGCCCTCGAGGACCACCAGGCCCATCGCGTCGGCCCAGGACACGCCGGGCAGGCTCGCGATCGAGAACGCGACCACGGCGTTGAGGCCGAGACCCGCCGCGAGCGCCAGCGGGAAGTTCGCCACGATGCCCATCAGGATGGTCATCACGCCCGCGACCAGCGCGGTCGTGGCCGAGATCATCGCGAGGTTCGGGCCGGCGGAACCGCCGCCGAGGAAGTTTCCGGTGCCGTCCTTGACTGTCCCGATGATGAGCGGGTTCAGCACGATGATGTAGCTCATCGCGAAGAACGTGACCAGCCCACCGCGGAGCTCGGTGCCGATGGTCGACCCGCGCTCGGTGATCTTGAAGAACTTGTCGAGCACGCCGGGCGGAGCCGTCGGCTTCGTGAGCGTGGAGGAGGACGTCATGGGGGCATTCTGCCAGAGGGTGAAGCGCGGTCCCCGGGACGTCTCGGGCGCGTAACACGCTCGAAACGTCCCCGAGGCTGGTACGGCGTTCGTCGAGGCGCCGAGAGCCCGACGGGCGCCCGGCGGGCGGACGTGTCCGCAGCGCCCAGCTCGCCGCGAGGTGGACGGCCCGATCTTGGGCGAACACCGCACGGCGGGGGGCGGCTCGAACCCGCCTGATCGGCGGATCGCGATTCGCCCGGTCGTCGGACGCCGGCCGCCGAGCGAGAACTCACCCCCAGGGAAATGCGGGACTCGACGTGCCGACATTTTACTCGGGGCGTAGCGTTTCGCCATGACCTCTGCCAAGGTTTGGCACGACTGGACGTTGATCGCGCTGGCCGATCCGGACCTGGCCATCGTCGAGGACGTTCCCGAACTTGGCGTGATCGAAGAAGTGGCGATCCATTTCGCGCACCTGTTCGCACCGGATGATCGGGTGCACGTCTTCCCGCCGGCGGATCGGGCGTCAGCCGATCCCGGCGCGACGCACGACCACGACAAGGGTGGTCACCCGGCGTGGCACGACGAGGTCCGCAACGCGATCGCGGTGCTCCGCTCGGAGAATCTGGTCAGCGCCGGCGCGCTCACAATCACGAACGAGGGGCGCGAGGCCGCCAAGAATCTGGCCGGGCCCGTCGTGGTCGGGGCCCCGTCGGGGCAGTCGGCGGCGAGCCGGCCGGACCGCCCGCGCGCGCCGGGCGTGATCACTCCGTGGCTGAAAGAGGAGTCGGTCAAGGAGAAGACGAAGAAAGGGAAATCCGCGCAGGACCCGTCCGACGTCAAGATCCGAGTGATGGCGGAGCTCAACCTTCAGTACGGCGACGGAGCCGAGGCCGCCTTCGTCCGGCTCAGCTGGCTCTGGGGTCGCGTGACCGGCGCAGACGTCCCGTTCAGGCTCACCGAGCAGTACGCGAGCGGTCGGCTGTCGATGGACCAGGTGGAGTGCCTGGTCGCGGCCGATGCGGTACGACTGCGCTGGCAGGCGCGCAGCCTGTACAAGGTCTGGCCGGACATCGAGGTGCATCGGCACATCGACAGGTCCTGCATCACGGTCAAGGCCGACGCCGCTCGCCGGACCTTCAACGCCCATGGCGCCGGCATCGTGTGGGCGGTGATCGACACGGGCATCTGGGACGGTCACCCGCATTTCGCCGGTGGCAACAACCTCCACGACCCCGCGGTGGAGGGACTGCATCGCAGCTTCCCGCTCGACGCGGAACCGATCCCGGGTGGCGCCGCGCTGAGCGACGAGGACGGGCACGGAACGCACGTGGCCGGAATCATTGCCGGCGGTATCAAACCGTGGCTCGATCAGGACAGTGGCCGGATCGTGCACATGACGGAGAACCGCGACAATCCGAAGAACCCCACCGAACCCCTTCGCGCGTCGCGTGACGTCGCAGATTATTCATTGCTCGCCGGAATGGCGCCCAAGGCACTGCTCGTCAGCCTCAAGGCGGTCGACGGAGACGGCGATTCCGGCTCGGGCGATTCCCGCGACCGCGTCAGCCGGGTGATCAGCGCCCTCGACTACGTCCGGAAGACCAACGGCGACAGCGTCGAGGGGATGCGGATCCACGGCGTCAATCTGAGCCTCGGCTACGCGTTCGATCCGCGGTGGTGCGCCTGCGGGGAGAGCCCGCTGTGCAAGGCGGTCGACCGGCTGGTGCGCTCGGGGGTCGTGGTGGTCGTCGCGGCCGGAAACTCGGGATACGGAAGATTGAGCGTCGAGGGCGACGCCCCGAACGAGTTCGGGTTCGGCATGACCATCAACGACCCGGGCAACGCGGAGCGGGCGATCACGGTCGGCTCGACGCACCGCGACGCGCCGCACACCTACGGCGTCTCCTATTTCTCGTCAAAGGGACCGACCGGTGACGGGCGCAGCAAGCCCGATCTGGTCGCCCCGGGTGAGGCGATCGCCTCGTGCGCTGCCGGGCGGAGCCTGGCCGCCGTGATCGCCGGTGACCCGGGTCCCGACACGGCCGTCTACGTCGAGGAGAGCGGCACGAGCATGTCCGCCCCGCACGTGTCGGGCGTGGCGGCCGCGCTGCTGTCCCTGAACCGGGAGTTCATCGGTCGACCTGAGGACGTCAAGCGGATCGTGCTCGATGCGGCGACCCCGCTCGGGCGTCGGACGGACTTCCAGGGACACGGATTGGCGAACCTGTTGGCTGCTCTGCAATCGAGCTGAGCAAGAAACACGATGATCGGGAGGACTGCCATGACCACCGAGGTTGCGACGAGCAAGATCGCCGGCCTGCCGTACTGGGACCTGACCTTCGATGAGGACGGCCACGCGGATCCCCACCAGGCCGACGACTTCAGGGCCGGGCTCGAGGACCAACAGATCACCGACGTGGTGATCTTCTCCCACGGCTGGAACGCGAGCCAGGCCAACGCACGAGCGTTGTACAACGGGTTCTTCAGCCTTCTCGCGGACCAGCTGCCGCACGGCCCGGGCGACCCGCTGCACGTCGTCGGCGTGGCCGGGGTGGTGTGGCCCGCGCAGCTGTGGGCGGACGAGCCGATCCCGGAGTTCGCGGCGCCCGACGTCGGCGGCGGCGGGGGTGGCACCGCCGCGTTCCGTCCCAGTGCACCGGTCGGCGCGGCGGCCGCCGACCCGGCCCTGGACGCCGAGACCCTGGACAGCCTGCGTGCCCTGTTCCCGGCCGCGACCGGCCCCCTGGAGACGATGTCCGGGCTCCTCACCGGGCCGCTCACCAGCCAGACGCAGGCTGAGTTCTTCCGGCAGCTGGCGGAGTTCAGCCGGCTGGCCGGCGGCCCGGCCGAGCACGACGACGACGGCGAGCACGATCCGACTCGTCCCGCGGCACCGGGCGAACCGCGCATGCTCCAGGACGACCCGACCGCGTTGTTCACCCGCTACCGGGACGCGTTGGCGGACGTGGGCGTTCCGCTCGGCGGGGGCACCGAAGGCGGCACGGCCGGCTTCGGCGACGTGCTGCACGGGATCTGGAACGGCGCCAAGGAGGCGCTGCGGCAGGCGACGTACTTCCAGATGAAGCGCCGGGCCGGCGTCGTGGGCAAGAACGGGCTCGGCCCGCTGATCGGCACGCTGCACGCGACCTCGCCCAACGTGCGGGTCCACCTCGTCGGCCACAGCTTCGGTGCCCGCCTCGTCTCATTCGCGTTGGCCGGCCTGCCCGACAACCTGGACCCCTCGCCGGTCAAGGCGGTCACCCTCCTCGAGGGCGCCTTCTCGCACTTCGCGTTCGCGGCGCCGTTGCCTTTCGACGCCCATCGCAACGGAGCCCTCGCCGGCATGCTCGCTCGCATCGACGGGCCGCTCACCGCCTGCTTCTCCACGCACGACAGCGCCGTGGGCACGTTCTACCCGCTGGCATCGATCGCCGGCCACGACGACTCGGCCGGCACGCACAGCCCCCTCTACCGGTGGGGTGCCATGGGCGCGGACGGCGCCCAGGGGGTCGACGCCACCCTCGTCTCGATCCGCGGCTCCGGCCCGGGCACCACGTACCCGTTCGCCAAGGGCCAGGCTCTGAGCATCGACGCCAGCTCGGTCGTCAAGACCGGCCGCCCGCCGTCCGGGGCGCACAGCGACATCATTCATTCGGAGCTGAGCTGGGTCGTGCTGTCCGCGGGCGGCCTCGTGTAGGGGCCGAGCTCAGGAGCCCGAAATACGGACCGCCAAAAATCAGGAGCCCGGCAGACCACCCGGGATTAGCCTTGGATCAGGGGTGATTTGACAACCGATTGCGGAAAAGCGAATGACCGCGACCAAGGTTTTCTGCTCGAGCACCTGACGACGTGCGGCGGTGGCCTCGGCAACAACCAGTTCTATCCCGGCCGCAAAGAATCACCCGGCCGCGGCGGCACGAGGCGGGAAATGCGCGGGACCTTCGGCGAATAGCCCCACACCGGGACAAGCGCGACAAACTACGCACCGGGAAATCCGCGACACCCGGCCGCGCGCACGGCCGGCCGGCTCGGCCGGTTCCGGTCTCAGGAAACGGCAGCCTTGAGGGTGTCGACGTCGTCGGAGTGATCCGCCAGGTACGCAGCGACCTTGTCATTGGCGACCGCGACCATGAGCTCGTCGAAGGCCTTCCGGTTCAGGTTCACGATGCTCTGCCTGCCGTCCGGGCTGCGGCCGGTGCCCGCCACCGGGACCGTGAAGAAGGTGACGTCCTTGGCCCGCACTCCCCGCATGCTCACGGCGAGCGACCGCATCGTCCCCAAGGTGAACCCGTCGTCGACCGCGACGGACTTGGTCACGGTGTCGAGGAAGGGCAGCAGCGTCGTCGGGCTGGTCAGCGTGCCCTTGCTCGCCGCGCGCGTGAAGATCGCGCGCATCCAGTTCTGCTGGCGCTGCACCCGGTCGAAGTCGCCGCGGGCCAGCGTGTACCGCTCGCGCACGTAGGTGAGGGCCTGCGCACCGTCGAGCAGCTGCGTGCCGGCCGCCGCGACGAGCTTGCCGTCGCGGTAGGTGTCCACCGGGACGGTGATCTGCACGCCGCCGAGCGCGTCGGTCATGCTCGTGAACGACTCGAAGTCCGAGATCGCGAGGTGGTCGATGCGGACCTGCGTGAGCTGCTCGATCGTCTGGATGAGCAGCGCCGGTCCGCCGTACGAGAACGCGGCGTTTACCTTCGCGGTCCCGTGGCCCGGGATGTCGACCCAGGAGTCGCGCGGGATCGACATGAGGTAGGCGCTCTTCCGGTCCGCCGGGAGGTGCAGGATCATGATCGCGTCGGTGCGCTGGCCCCCCTTGGCCCATTGGGACGGGTCCCCCGCCGAGACCCGGCTGTCGGATCCGACGACGAGGATGTTCAGTGGCTTGCCCGGCGAATCGGCGATGGCGTCCGGGGCGGAGGTGGGCACCGCGGGCCGGTTCGGGAGGGCCTCGAAAGGATCACCGATCCGCTCGATGTTCCCGTTCAGCCGGCTCGTGATCACGCCGGCGCCCACGCCGACGCCGACGACCAGCAGCCCGATCAGAGACATCGCGATCAGCAGCACCCGACGCGAGCGCATCCTGCGGCGCCGCCCGGGCGCGACCGATCGATCGGGGTCGGGCGTCGGGTCGCTCATCGGAGCGCATTTCGCACGAGCAAAACACTAGGCGGCGAAGTAGTCGTCGAACTCCTGAGGTGCAGCGCAAGCACCCGTTCGGCCTAGTTGTGTCCGTTATGTCCGGAGCCACCGGGCAGGGACACTGGGGTCATGCCGCCCGGGGCATGATCGGCGTGTCGCCCGACCTACCCACCCAGGAGAACTCGCGTGAGCTTCGTCCAGTCGGCCCCACCGGCGCGGCCGTACACCGTCCTCGCTGTCTGCACGGGGAACATCTGCCGGTCCCCGGCCGTCGAGCGGCTGCTCGACGCCGAGCTCCGGGCCGACTCCGGCGCGGACGCCGACGTCCGGGTCGTCAGCGCCGGGGTGAACGCCGTCGTCGGCGCACCGATGCCCGCGGAGATGGCCCGACTCGTGCACGACGCCGGGGCCGACCCGGAGCACTTCGCGGCGCGCCAGCTCACCGAGGACATGCTGCGTGAGGCGGATCTGGTGCTCGCGCTGACCGCGGCGCACCGGGCGCGGATCGTCCGGTTGCACCCGCCGGCCGTCCGGCGGACGTTCACCGTGCGCGAGCTGGCCCGGCTGGCCGGGGTCGTCGACCTGGCAGACCTGCCGACCGGGACCGCGTCGCAGCGGCTCGCCGCGCTGCTGCCGCTCGCGGCGTCGCAGCGGGGCCGGTTCCATGGCGTGCGCGACGACGACGTCGTCGACCCTTACGGCGGTAACGGGGACCTGTACCGGCGGGCGTTCGACGAGCTGCAGCCCGCAGTAGCCGCGATCGCTCACATGGTGCGGGGGTAGCCCTCAACCCCCGCCCCACCCCACCCGCGCGCGCGGCGAACTCGTCGAACCGGGCGTTGGCGTCGCCCGCTCCGGGACGACGACTCCCGGTTCGAGGACGGGCTCGCGGGCGGGTCGGAGCAGGCCTGGTGGGTGCTGGTCGTGGTCGCTGCGCTGACGCTCTGGTACCTGCCCACGGGGACGCTCCTCGCGGTGGTGGCGCTCGTGCTGCTCGCGGCGAATCGGTCCGCGTTGGTGGGGTAGTTGATCGAGAGGTGCAAGTCTCGGCTGCGTCGGGACATTGACTCCGGTGACGGGCTGGTGCGCAGATGCGGGCCCGCAGCAAGACTTCCGATCGGACGTAGACGTGCAGCTCCGAGCTCGAGGTGCAGCCGTGGCGGTGGCCACGGCCATGATCGCGGTCCTCGGCGGCTGCGGGGGGCCGGACGTGGGGGCGCCCGCGCCGTCCGGACCGTCCACTCCGTCTACTCCCTCCGCGCCGTCCGGGTCACGGCCCGCGGAGCGCGGGGTCGCGGAGATCGCCGTCGGGGGTCCCGACTGCCTCGCGGACGAGGTGCTCGCGGCGCTCGAGATCGGGGACGCCTCGGATTCTGGGTCCGGGCGCCCGGCGCCCAAGGCGGGCTCGATACCGAGGGGGTTCGAACCCGTTCGGGTCGTCGAGTGCCGCGGAGGGCCGGGGTTCCCCGCCGGGTCAGTCGCTTCCAAGGCGCGCGCAACGGTGCGCGAGGTGACGCTGAGCGGCGACCTGGGCCCGCTCCTGGCGGCTCTGTCCCGGGCCTCGGAGGCGCCCCGCGCCGACCAGGCGTGCATTGCGATGTTCGAGTTCAAGCCCCAGATCTACCTCGTGGACGCCCGCGGTCGCGCGGTCCGGCCGAGCTGGCCGGTGGATGCCTGCGGCTTCCTGCACGACGACGCCCGGCCCGCGCTCGCCGGGCTGTCCGAGACCGGCTCGACCGAGCTCGTCGTCGGGCAGTCGAAGGGTTGAGGCTCGCGCGTCCACGCGTGGCAGCCGGACGTGACGGCGCCGATGATGAGCCGGGGGATGCTTCCGGAGAACTCACCGAGGCGACCCGCCTCGTCGTCGAGCGCGCGACGCCTCGCGGGGGTGAGCTCGTCGAACGGCTCGACGGTCAGGTCGAGCGTGCGGCGGGCGCGGTGCTGGTGCCAGATGCCGGCGACGCAGCCGTCCACGATGGGGCACGGGGAAGTTGCCGGCCCGGCCGCTCGGGGTCGGCGCGCGCTCGGCTTCTCGGCCGGGGAACTTCAGCGCGCGCGACTGGGAAGCGACGGCGTAGGCATCGAAGTAGGGCCAGCAGGAGCTGCAGGCTGGCCGGGGGTTCGGGTGGGAGTTCGGGTGGGGGCGCGGGTGGGGCGAGGCGGAGGCGAGGCGCGGGGCAGGGCGCACCTGACTCTGGGTGTGGATCCGTTGTGTGGGGCGGACGCCGCACCCAGGGTCAGCTATGTGTGGGGCGACTCGATCCGCTCGTCGGGTGGTCCGGTGTTCGGTCCAAAATAGTTCGCCAAAACCCTTGCTTTGTCCGGTTTGACGGGATATCTTTAGAACAAGAGTTCGAGTTGTAGGCCGCAGGGGGTGGCGAGTGATGGACCTGGATACCGGTGCTGACGCCGCTCTGTGCGCCTCGCTGATCTCTTCCCCGACGGTAGCGGGCACGTCCGACAACGTCCCCGATGCGCCTGCCGGGGAGTGTTCGGTGGGTC
>NZ_DATCNW010000155.1:0-23785 GCF_036565025.1 Pengzhenrongella sp. | reverse complement strand
CGAGCAGCAGCCGCAGATCCGGGTCCAGCTCGCCAACACCCTCACCGGGATCGTGCACCAGCGGCTGCTGCCCCGCATCGGCGGCGGGATGGTCGCGGCGTACGAGGTGCTCATCGCCAACTCACCGGTGCGCAACCTCATTAAGGAGGGCAAGACCAACCAGCTGCGCAACCAGGTCGTCACCGGTCAGGGTGTCGGCATGCAGACCCTCGAGCTGTCCCTCAACGAGCTCGTCCTGCACGGGATCGTCGGCTACGACGAGGCCGTCGCGCGCTCCGTCGTCGGCACCGAGATCGAGCGGACGGTGCTCGCCGAGGCCGGTCGCTAGCTACGCCCCTCGCGCCTGCCGGGGCACTCGCCTACGGTTTGACCTCAAGACGTCATCCGGAGGTTGTCGAGAACGCGGTGGCCGCTCCGACCCAGTGGTGAGCGCCCCCGATCCGGGCGCCGGATCTGGAGCAGAGGGAGTCGACATGAAGTACATGATCATGATGTTCGGCGAGGCCGCCACGATGATGCAGACCCAGTCGCCGGACTGGATCACCGGGATGATCACGTTCATGAAACAGCTGGACGAGGACCTCACCGCGTCCGGCGAGCTCGTGTTCCAGGCCGGTCTCACCGACGGGAGCACCGCGAAGACCGTCCGCCTCGAGGGCGGCACGCCCATCGTCACGGACGGACCGTTCGCCGAGTCGAAGGAGTCCCTGATCGGCTACTGGGTGGTCGACGTCGTGAGCGAGGAACGGGCCATCGAGCTCACCTCGAGCATCGTCGCGGTTACCGGTGGACCGATTGAGGTGCGCCGGCTGGGCGAGGCGCCACCGGAGATGTGACGACGGCCCCGAGCGTCGAGGACCTGCTGCGCGAGCTCGCGCCGCAGGTCCTCGCCGCCCTGGCGCGGCGGCACGGACAGTTTGACGCCTGCGAGGACGCCGTGCAGGAGGCGTTGCTCGCCGCGGCGCTGCAGTGGGTCGCGGACGGGATCCCGGACAACCCCCGGTCGTGGCTGCTGACGGTCGCGTCCCGGCGGCTGGTCGACGAGTGGCGCAGCGAGAGTGCCCGACGGCGTCGCGAGCTCACCGTCGCATCGCTGGAGGTCACCGAGCCCGAGCCGCTCGATCACGACGACACCCTCACGCTGCTCTTCTGGTGCTGCCATCCGGCGCTGTCCGCTCCGTCGCAGCTCGCGCTGACCTTGCGGGCGGTCGGCGGACTCACCACGGCGCAGATCGCGAGCGCGTTCCTGGTCCCGGAGGCGACGATGGCGCAGCGCATCAGCCGCGCCAAGCAACGGATCGCCGCCACGGGCGGCCGGTTCGAACCTCCGCCCGCGGCCGAGCGCGCGGACCGGCTGCGCGTGGTGCTGCAGGTGCTCTACCTCGTGTTCAACGAGGGGTACGCCGCGAGCTCGGGGCCGCAGATGCAGCGCGCCGACCTCACCGCCGAGGCGATCCGGCTCACCCGCCTGCTGCACCGGCTGGTGCCCGAGGAGGGCGAGGTGACCGGGTTGCTCGCGCTCATGCTGCTCACCGACGCACGAAGCGCGGCACGCACCGGCCCGGACGGCACCCTGGTGCCGCTCGATGAGTCCGACCGACCCCCGCCGCTCAGCCGAGTCAGCCCGAGCGCGGTCGATACCGGGCGCAGGGGCTGACAAGTCGAGCGCGTCGGCGGGGAGGTCCCAAGAATCGGAAGAATTGGTGCGCGTGGCGCGCAATATCTTCCCAAAACCGGCTCGGAGGCGGATCGGGTCAGCGGCGGAACTCGGGCTGGTCGAGGACGCGGAGCCAGGTGCCGTCGCTCTGGAGGCGCGCGACCTGGGCGCGGGCGCCCGCGTCGTCCTTGGGGGCGGTCGAGGTCAATGCGAGGTCGCCGCTGCGCACGGTCGGGAGCAGTTCCTCCTGCTCGAAGTGCGGGCGGCCGGCGAGGGCGCGCGCGAACAGGGCGCCGATCGCGGCGCGCCCGACGGTGAGCTGCCCGACCGGGTAGGCCATGGCCGCCTCGGGCTCGTACAGCTCCGCGATGCCCTCGAAGTCGCCCTCGTTCGCGCGTTCTACGAACAGGCGGGTGAGGTCCTCGGGGGTTGTCGCTCGTTCACGGTTCGTCACTGGGGCGGTCCTTCCATGATGTCGGCGGCACGCTCTTGTCGTGCCGGTGCCAGCCTGGAGCGCTCGCGGTCAGAAGTCCAACAGCTAGTTCTGATCCGAGCTAGAATCCAGGCTTATGGAACTTCGCCAGCTCGAGTATCTCGTCGCCGTCGTGGAGGAGGCCAGCTTCACGCGCGCCGCGCAGCGGGTGCACGTGAGCCAGTCGGGAGTCAGCGCCCAGGTCCGCCAGCTCGAGAAGGAGCTGGGTCAGCAGCTCCTCGACCGGTCCGGGCGGACCGTGCGGGTGACCGAGGCCGGTGCGGCGGTGCTCCCGTACGCGCGCGCCGCGCTCGCGGCCGTCGTCGGGTCCCGGCAGGCCGTCGACGAGCTCGAGGGGCTCGTGCGCGGCCGCGTCCGCGTCGGCATGGTGACCGCCTGCACCATCACGGTCCTGTTCGACCAGCTGGCCGACTTCCGCGCCCGGCATCCCGGGGTGGAGATCGCGCTCGGTGAGGACACCTCCGATCACCTCATCGAGGGTGTGCGCAGCGGCCGGCTCGACCTGGCCCTCGTGGCGTGGTCCGGGGAGCTCCCGGCGGAGCTCGGGTGCCACGTCCTCGCCGACGAACGGATCGTCGCGGGCGTGCCGCACGGCGATCCGCTCGCCCGACGGCGGGCCATCGGGTTCCGGGCCCTGCACGAGCAGCCGATCGTGAGCATGCTGCGCGGCACCGGCGTGCGGACCGCCTTCGACAGCGCCTGTGCGGCGACGGGGTTGCGGTCGCGCGTCGCGATCGAGGCGAGCGCCCCGGATGCCGTCGCCGGCCTCGCCGCGAGAGGGCTCGGGGTCGCGGTCCTGACGGAGTCGATGCTCGACGCGCACAGCGCTGACCTGCACGCCCTGGCGATCGTCGAGCCCGAGCTGCGGGCCAGCCTCGGGCTGATCTGGCGAACCGATTCCCCCGCCAACCCTGCGACACGTGTCCTGGTGGAGCACGCGCGGAGCAGGTTCGCCGCAGCGCTCGCGGAGTAGCAAACAGGGCATTTGGCGACGTCGCGGACCCGGCGCATTCTTTTCCGGCGGAACGCCGCGCCTTCCGGTGCCGAGGGTGCCGCCGAAACGGTGACCGGCCGACTACGATCATCGCGCTGCGAATTCGCGACCTATTCTCTGGATGAACCCCGTCCGGGCCCGCGGGCTGCAGGGGACGGACTCCATGCACGGCACTACAGCACGGTCTCGATCGGTGGCTTCTCTCGTCGTCGGGGCGCTGGCGCTCGTCGGCCTCGGCGCCTGCTCGGCGCCGCCCACGCCGAACGGCACCGCCCGCGCGCTTGCTGCGGGCATCGCCTCTGGCGACCTGACCGACGTCGTGCTGGCCGGCGCGACCCCCGCCGCGGCGACCAAGACGCTCACCGCTGCCACCGCGGGAATGACGCCGAAGCACCCCGCGGTCACCGTCGATGCGATCAAGATCGCCGCGAAGGGCGCGACCGCCACGGCTGCGCTCCACTACACGTGGGATCTCGACTCCGGGGACAAGGACTGGACCTACACGACGAAGGCCCACTTCGAGCTGGTCAAGGACGTCTGGCAGGCGACGTGGTCGCCGTACCTGATTGCGCCGGACCTGGTCGAGGGCGAGACGTTGAGCGTCGGTCGCAAGCAGGCCGAGCGCGCACCCGTGCTCGGCGCCGCCGGTGCCAAGCTGGTCGAGTCGCGGCCCGTGGTGCACCTCGGGTTCGACAAGACGCGGGTCGATGCGGCAGGTCAGAGCGCCGCGGCCACCAAGGTCGCGGCCGCGCTCAAGATGGATCCGGTCGCCTTCGTGGCGCGGGTCGCCGCGGCCGGGGAGAAGGCGTTCGTCGAGGGGTTCACGATCCGGGCCGATGACACGAGCGTCGACAAGGCCGCCTTCGCGCTGCTGCCCGGTGCGAGCGCGGTACCGGGCACGTTGCCCCTGGCGTCGAGCAAGCGCTTCGCGCGCCCGATCCTGGGTACCGTCGGTCCGGCGACCGCCGAGATCGTCGCGAAGTCGGACGGCGCGATCGTCGGTGGCGACGAGACGGGGCTCTCCGGGCTCCAGCGCCAGTACGACAAGCAGCTGCGCGGGATGCCCGGCCTGACCGTCGTCGCCACGGCGGCCGACGGCGTCACCAAGCGCGAGGTGTTCGCCGTCGAGGGCACGGTCGGCGAACCGCTGGTCACGACCCTGGTCCCGGCGTTGCAGGAGTCCGCCGAGACGATCCTGGAGAAGGTCGTCCCGGCCAGCGCGATCGTCGCGATCCAACCGTCCACCGGGGCGGTGCTCGCCGCGGCGAGCGGGCCCGGCGGCGGCGACTACTCGACGGCGACCGTCGCCAAGTACGCGCCCGGCTCGGTGTTCAAGGTGATCAGCTCGCTCGCCCTGCTGCGCACCGGCCTCACCCCGGACAGCCCCGTGACCTGCCCGGTCACCATCAACGTCGAGGGCAGGGCGTTTTCGAACTTCCCCGGTTACCCGACCACGGCGAACGGGACGATCAGCCTGAAGACCGCGGTCGCGAACTCATGCAACACGGCCTTCATCGGGTCGCGTGACCTCGCGCCGCAGTCCGCGCTCGTCAGCGCGGCCGCGTCGCTCGGTCTGGGCGGTATCGCCCCGCTCGGCTACCCGGCCTACCAGGGATCCGTGCCCGCCGACGCGACGGGGACCGACCACGCGGCCTCCATGATCGGCCAGAGCCGCATCGAGGTCTCGCCGCTCGCGATGGCCACGGTCGCCGCGTCGGTCGCGCGCGGTCAGACGGTCGTGCCGAGGCTCGTCGGGGCGAAGGCAGCCGTGGTGCCCGCGCCGGCCGTCCCGCTGACGGCGGCGGAGGCCACCGCGCTGCGCACCATGATGCGTGCTGTCGTGACCGACGGCGGCGCCAAGTTCCTGCTCGGCCTGCCCGGCGGGGACGTCATGGCCAAGACAGGCACGGCGCAGTACGGCTCGGCGGGAAATCTCCAGAACCACACGTGGATGATCGCGATCCAGGGCGACCTCGCCGTCGCGGTGTTCGTGGAGACCGGCGAGCTGGGCTCGACGACGTCCGGCCCGCTGCTCAAGGCGTTCCTCACCGCTGCGCACGGGTAGCACGGCTCACCCGGCCCGGGGTAGGTGCGGCTCGTGGGTAGGCACGGTCGTCAGGGCTTCAACCGCCGGCGCACGCTGCGCGAGGTGGGCGTGGCGTGGTTGGTGCTGTGCGGTCTCGGGCTGATCGTGAGCGCGGGCGCGCTCGCCTTCTACGCGGGGGACGCGCCGATCCACCAGCTCGAGGTCTTCTACCTGCCCGCAGACCCGCAGCAGGTGATGACCCGGATGGGCATCGGGGAGTACCGGCACGACGTCCTCGCCGGAGACCTCGCCGGCGCGGCCCTGGGGATTGCGCCGTCAGCGCTCACCGCACTCGCCTGGTGGGCCACGCGATTCTCGCGGCGGCACCGTGGTCAAGAACCCGAAAAGGGCCACACCAGCGCGGACGTCTGAATTGCCCGAAATACTCCGAAACACCCTGGCGACAATTGGCTCATGAAGCCACGAGATCGACCGATGACACCTTTGGACAGTCACTCTTTTGAGTGACTCGGCAGATCCTCAGTGCCGGCGATCAGGCGCCGGCGCGGGCTGTCGATGAAAGGGCGCGACATGGTCCCGGGCATGGCTGGACGTACGGTTCGCAATCGAAACCAGCTCTGGTACGTGATCCTCGCCTTCACCCTCGGCGCTCTCGGGCTGGTGGCCACGGAGGTCGCCCAGGCCGCGACCGTCGGCCCCGGGACCATGACCGTCACCCCGGCCTCGGTCGCCGCGGGCAGCACCGGAAACACCTTCACCCTGCGCTACACCGCGCCCACGACGGGCGCGGTCAAGGGTGCGATCGCGGTCCTGGTCCCCACCTCGGGGGCTCCGAACACCGGCTTCCAGCCGCTTCCCACGAGTGCGAACGTTGCCGTCCAGCGGGGCAACTGCACCTCGGCCGCGCTCGCGACGACGCCGTTCACGACCGCGACCAAGACGAACTACCCGGGCGACGCGCCCGGCACCCAGATCAACGTCACCGTCAACTGCAAGGCCGGACACACCTTCACGCTGACCTACACGAACGCGACCGCCCCGCGCTCCGCGCAGGACTACACGTTCTTCACCACCGTTGACACCGTCCCGATCGCCGGGCGACCGGCCGTCACGGTGGTCCCCGGCATGGCCACCGGCCTGACCGTGTCAGCCCCGGCGACGGCGACCGCAGGGACCCCGTTCAGCGTGACCGTCAGCGCGACGGACGCCTTCGCCAATACCGCGAGCGGGTACCGCGGCACGATCGCGTTCTCGAGCACGGATCCGAACTCACCCGTCCTGCCAGCGAGCTACACGTTCACCGCCACCGACGCGGGCGTGCACGCGTTCTCCGGCGTCGTGCTGCGCGGTGCCGGGACGCGCACAATCACCGCGGCCGGCAGTTCGCCGTCGGTCACCGGAACGTCCGGGTCGATCGTGGTCGCGCCGGGCGTGACGACGGGGCTCGGGATCTCGGCGCCGGCGACGGCGACCGCGGGCACGGCAGTCAGCGTGACCGTCGCCGCGCGGGACGCCGCCGGCAACGTCGCGCCGTCCTATGGGGGCACGGTTGCGTTCTCGAGCACGGACGGGAAGTCGCCGGTGCTGCCGGCCGACTACACGTTCACGGCTGCTGATGCCGGGGTCCACACGTTCGTCGGCGTCGTGCTGAAGGACGCGGGGACGAGCACGATCAGCGTCGTGGACCGGGTGGATACGTCCATCTCCGCGACCAGCGGGTCGATCGTGGTCGCGCCGGGGGCTGCCACGCAGCTTGTCGTGGCGGCCCCGTCCAGCGCGACGTCGGGCACGGCGTTCGACGTGACGGTCACCGCGCAGGACGCCTTCGCGAACCCGGCGTCGGCGTACACCGGCGGCGTGGCGTTCACCAGCACGGATTCGGCAGCGGTGCTGCCGGGCAGCTACACGTTCACGGCCGCGGACGCCGGGGTCCACGCCTTCACCGGGGTCGTGCTGCAGGCCGGCGGGTCGCGGACCATCTCCGCGACGGACCAGGCGACGGCGTCGATCACGGGCACGAGCGGGCCGATCGTGGTCGTGGTCGTGTCGGGGCCCGCGGTGCGGCTGGGGAGCTCGGCACCGGCGACGACGACGGCCGGGGTCGGGATGAGCGTGCTCGTCGTGGCGCGCGACGTGAACGGGAACGTCGCGTCGTCCTACCGCGGTGGCGTCACGTTCTCCAGCACGGACACGAACTCGCCGGTGCTGCCGGCCGACTACACGTTCACTTCCGCCGATGCCGGGGTCCACACGTTCACCGGCGTGGTGCTGAAGGCTGCCGGGACGCGGACGATCTCGGTGACGGACCAGGTCACGGCGTCGATCACCGGGACCAGCGGGTCGATCGCGGTCGCGGCGGGTCCCACGACACGGCTGGGCATCGCGCCGCCGGCGACGGTGACGGCCGGGGCCCCGGTGAGCGTGCTGGTCGTCGCCCGGGACGCGTACTCGAACGTCGCGTCGTCCTACCGCGGTGGGGTCACGTTCTCCAGCACGGACACGAAGTCGCCGGTGCTGCCGGCCGACTTCACGTTCACCTCCGCCGAGGCCGGGATTCACAACTTCACCGGCGTGGTGCTGAAGGACGCCGGGACGCGGACGATCTCGGTGACGGACCAGGTCACGGCGTCGATCACGGGGACCAGCGGGCCGATCGTGGTGGCACCAGGGGCTGCGACGCAGCTCGCCGTGGTGATCCCGTCCACCGTGAGCTCGGGGACCGCGTTCGACGTCCGGGTCACCGCGAGGGACGCGTTCGCCAACACCGCGACCGGCTACACCGGCACGGTCGCGTTCACGAGCGACGACACCGGCTCACCCGTGCTGCCGGGCAACTACGCCTTCACCGGGACGGACAGCGGCACGCGCCTTTTCACGGGCGTCAAGCTGACCACCTCCGGGACGCGAACCGTGGTCGCGTGGGACACCGTCACCTCCACCATCACCGGGTCCGCGTCGACCACCGTGAGCGCGGCGGCCCTGTCCCGGCTGGTGCTGACGCCGGCGTCGGCCACGATCGTCGTCGGCGGGGCGCAGGCCTACACGGCCGAGGGCTTCGACGCGGCGAACAACAGCCTCGGTGACGTCACGTCGGCGACCACGTTCACGGTCGACGGCGCGCCCTGCCCGGGCGCGCTCTGCTCGCCGACGGCGGTCGGGGACCGCACCGTGACCGGCGTCGACGGGGTCGCCACCGGCACCGCCGTGCTGCACGTGGACGCCGCCGTGGTGCCGGGGCTGGCGGCCTTCGGGTGGGGCTACAACGCGTTCGGGCAGCTGGGCGACGGCACGACGACGGACCGGCTGGATCCCGTGCAGGTGGGCACAAGCGCGCCGTGGGCCTCGATCGCGGCCGGCTGGCAGCACACCGTGGCGGTCCGGACCGACGGCACGCTCTGGGCCTGGGGCTTCAACGCCTCCGGCCAGCTGGGTGACGGCACGACGACCGATCGGTCCGGTCCGGTCCAGGTCGGCACAGCGACGACCTGGGCCTCGGTCGCGGCCGGCGCCGCGCACACGGTCGCGGTCCGGACCGACGGCTCGCTGTGGGCGTGGGGGGACAACAGCTCGGGCCAGCTCGGTGACGGCACGACGACGAGCCGGCTCGCCCCGGTCCGGATCGGCACCGCGACGGCCTGGACGTCGGTGTCGGGCGGCTCGGACCACTCGGTCGCGGTCCGGACCGACGGCACGCTGTGGGCCTGGGGCCTCAACAGCTCGGGCCAGCTGGGCGACGGCACGACGACGAGCCGGCTCGCGCCGGTCCGGATCGGCACCGCGACGACCTGGGCCTCGGTGGCCGCCGGCGCGGTGCACACCATGGCGGTCCGGACGGACGGCACGCTGTGGGGCTGGGGCTACAACGGGTCCGGCCAGGTCGGGGACGGCACCACGACCTCCCGGTTGGCGCCCGTGCAGGTCGGCACCGTGACGACCTGGGCCTCGGTCGCGGCCAGCCCGAGCCACACCGCGGCGGTCCGGACGGACGGCACGCTGTGGGCCTGGGGCGACAACGGCTTCGGTCAGCTGGGCGACGGCTCGTTCACCTCCAGGTCGGCGCCGATCCGGGTGGGCACCAGCACGATCTGGGCCTCCGTCGCGGCGGGCGCCGACCACACGGCCGGGATCCGGACCGACGGCACGCTCTGGGGCTGGGGGTACAACGGGTCCGGCCAGTTGGGTGACGGCACGATCAGCTCCCGGACGAAGCCGGTGAAGGTGGGCACCGGCACGAGCTGGCGCGCGGTCTCGGCCGGGTACGACCACACGGTCGGTCTGCAGTCCTAGCCAGCCCCCCACGCACAACGTCCGAGCGTTGACGTCCTATAGGACGTCAACGCTCGGACGTTGCGGGGTGATCTGAGGTTGCGGGGTGGGAGGTCTGCGGGTTCCGCGGCTGTCTGGGTGCGGTCGCGGCCGGCGGGTCAGTGGTCGCGGGGGAGCAGGCTGAACAGGACCGTGTCCCGGCGGCCGCCCTGGAAGGCGAGGTGCGAGCGAAGGATCCCCTCGCGCGTGAAGCCGCTCCGCTCGGCGACCCGCTGTGAGGCGGCATTGTCGGGGCCGCAGGTGAGCTCGATCCGGGCCAGCGCCAGGGTTGAGAACGCCCAGCGGGTGAGCAGCCGGACTGCTCGCGTCGCGGCGCCGCGCCCACGGGCCTCGGGCGCGAGCCAGTAGCCGACGCCGGCGCGACCCTGGTCGAGGGTGACGTCGTACAGCGCGGCGCCGCCCAGGACGACGTCCTCGTCGCGCGGTTCGACGACCGCGAAGTTCAGCGCCTGGCCGCCCGCTCGCGCCTCCTCGTCGGTGCGCAAGGAGGCCTCGATGTCGGCCGCGGTCGCCGGCTGCGCCCTCGTCCACGAGAACCGCTGCAGCTGCGGGTCGCCGAACGCCCGCACCTTGGCCGGCAGGTTGGTCGCTCGCCACGGGCGCAGGAGCACGACGCCGTCGGTCAGGGGCGGGGTAGGGAAGAGCAGCTCGGTCACGACGGCACGGGAGCGGTCGCGGGCGTTCGTCGGGCGGCCGGGCACAGTGCGAGGACCCCGTGCAGGCGTGTCTGGTCGACGCTCGTCAGTGGGGGCAGGAGCAGGGTGGTGATGCCCTGCTCGACAGCCGCACCGTCGGGGCCGGAGCGGTCGCCGACCATCAGCGCCTGCTCCACCGTGACCTCGAGGGCGGCGAGGGTCCGGTGGAACATCCGTGGATCGGGCTTCTGGATGCCTTGCTCGAAGGACAGGGCGAAGACGTCGACGAGGTCCACCAGGCCCGCCGCGGCGAACGCGGGCCGGATGTCGAAATGAATATCACTGAGCACCGCGATGCGCACACCGCCGGCGTGCAGCGAGTGCAGAGTGTCCGCCACGTCGACGGCGAACGGGTTGTGGCGGGCGTCCGACTCGACCGCGTAGAGCGCTTCGGCCAGCTCCTCGTCCAGGCCAGCGTCGCGGAACACATCGAGGTAGGTGTGGCGGTGGAGCTCGGCGTCCGAGTCGACTCCCGGGGCCTCGAGGCGGTCCTCGGGTCCGCTCGCCGAACGGATCGCCGCCGACACCGAGTCGACCCGGTCCGTCGGGCGTCCGAGCAGCGAGAGGGACCGGTGGATCCAGGCGGATTCGGATGGCGTCGTGACGAGCGTGCCCCGCCAGTCGAAGATCACGGCTCGGAATGACATGCGCAAGGGATACCACGCTGGAGGCGCAGACGTGGTGGGTGACCGGGGGCCGGGTGGCAGGGGTGCAGAACGCCGGAGTGTCCTTGACCTTGGCCCGGATCGAGCGGACCGGGTCTCTTGGCGGGGGTCTGCAGGCTGGGCAGATCCCCATGGCCCTTGACACCGTTTCCGTGAACGGAGAATCCGAGCCGCTCGGGGTGCTCGCCGGCCACGGCCTGACCGCCGCGGTTCTCCGGGGTCGGATTCGGGGAACTCGCGGTGTGGAGGGACGCGCGTGGGACTGATGTGACAGGTGGGGCTGGAGTGACATCTCAGGTGTCACATGCGCCCCACCTGTCACACGCGCGTCCCTCCACACCGCGCACCCGGTCCGAGCCGGGGCGTGAGTGGTCGCCGAGCCGCCGAGCCGGGTGCGAGCCGGCCGAGCCGGCGTGGGGCGGCTCGGAGGCTCGGTTCGATGGGCCTCAGACAGGCCCTGAGCTGTGCTCGCTCAGGCGACCGTGGTCGTCAGCTTGACGTCGATGTTGCCGCGAGTCGCGTTGGAGTACGGGCACATCTGGTGTGCGGCGGCGACGAGGTCGTCAGCGGCAGTCTGGTCGATCCCGCCGAGCTCGATGTCCAGGGCGGCACTGAGGCCGTAGCCGCCGTCGACGGGCTGCAGGCTGATCTCGGCGATGACAGCGGAGTCGGTGATCGCGATCTTCGACTTGGCGGCGATCGCCTTGATGGCCGAGTGGAAGCACGCGGCCCAGCCGGCGGCGAACAGCTGCTCGGGGTTCGTGCCGCCGCCGGGGCCGCCCATCTCCTTGGGGATCGCGAGAGTGACGTCGAGGGCGCCGTCGTCAGAGCGGGACCGGCCTCCGGCGCGGCCATCACCGGTCGATGTGGCGATTGCGGTGTAGAGAGCACTCATTGAGTAGGTTCCTTCGCTAGAGCAGTAGACGTACTAGTTCGTCTACCTAATCACGGGGACCGCTCCGAGGCAAACTCCGGGCTGTGTGAGATCGATTGCCGGCCGCCGGGCCACCGCGAGCCACGGTTGGGCGACCGCCGAGCCACAGTCGGGCCACCCGATCCGCCGCCGGGCCACGGCGAGCCACCGCCGGGCCGGCCGTCGGTCGACCGCGAGCCATGGCCGAGCCACCGTCGGTCACCGCGAGCACGGCCGAGCCACCGCCGGCCACCGCGAGCCATGGCCGAATCACCGTGGGCCACCGCGAACCACCGTCGGCCACCGCGAGCCACGACCGGGCCACCGCGAGCGGTAGCCGGGGCTTCCGCCGGGCTGTCGCCGAGCCGGGCCGGCGAGACTCTCGGCGCGCCGCTAGGTAGACTAAGTAGTACACATGACGTACCCCGCTCGACCAATGCCCAACGGAAAGGTGTGAGCTCGATGGCAGCACCCGTCCAGACACCCGTCCCGGCACCGGTCCTGAAGGCCTCGCTCCGGCAGGTCTCCCCGGTGCGCGAACGGATTCTGCGCGCTGCCTCCGAGCTCTTCTACCGGACCGGGATCCGCGCGGTCAGCGCGGACAAGATCATCGCTGCGGCCGGCATCACCAAAGTCACGTTCTACCGGCACTTCCCCTCCAAGGACGAGTTGGTCGTCGCCTACCTCCGTGACGAGTCGGCCCGCGAGCACGCGCGCATCGAGCGCCTCCGAGCCGAACACGTCGGCGATCCCGCCGCCGTGTTCAGGGCCATCGCGGCCGACCTTGCCGCGGTGTCCTGCTCGCCGAACTTCCGCGGCTGCGCGTGGATCAACGCCGCGGCGGAGTACGCCGATCCGGAGCACATCGTGCGGCAGGCCGTCGACGAGCATCGCCGGTGGATGACCGAGGTTGCCCGTGAGCTACTCGACGAGCTCGGGGTCCCGGACGCCGCGCTCGTCGCGGGCCAGCTCGTCATGCTGCGTGACGGGGCGATGGTCGCGGGCTACCTCGGCGGGAGCGCCTCGGTCGCCCACGCGTTGCTGCACGCCGGCCGCGCCATCGTGGACCAGCGGGCGCAGGGCAGCGCGCGCATCCCCTGAGCTGCGCGGCGGCTACCGAGGCCCGACCCGCCCGCGAACGCTCAGGTCGCGCTCGCCATCCTCGGGATCACCCGATCGCCGCCTGCCTGCTTGGCCTCGTACATCGCCTCGTCGGCACGCGCGATCATGTCGTCGACACTCTCGCCGGGGAGGGCCAGGGTCACGCCGACGCTGAGCGTGGCGGTGACGGTCTTGTCGTCCGAAGGGATGGGCTTGGCCACCGCTCGGCGGATGTTCTCGGCGATGTCCAGGGCATTCGCGAGCTCGTGGACGCCGTCGAGCAGGATGAGCAGCTCGTCCCCGCCGAAGCGGGCCGCGAGGTCCGTGCTTCGCAGGCACGCGTTCACGCGGGAGGCGACGGTCTGCAGGACGTCGTCGCCGGCGGAGTGGCCGTACTTGTCGTTGATGGTCTTGAAGCCGTCGATGTCGCAGAACAGCACCGCGGCCGCCTGGCCCGAGCGGCTCTTGTGGCCCGTCATCAGTTCGAGGCGTTCGAGCACCTCGCGCCGGTTCATCAGGCCGGTCAGCTCGTCGGAGCTCGCCCGCTGCTCGAGCTCAGCCTCGACGGCCACCTCCCGATCGATGATTCGGAAGGAGTTCACGACGCCGTCCGGCTCGCCGTCCTGGCCGTAGAAGGGCTTCGCGTGGACCTGGACCCAGTGGTCGGTGCCGTCCTTGGCGCGGACCCGCACCCGGAACCGCTCGGTCGCCCCGGGGAGCAGCGCCCGGCGCTGGTCTGCTTCGCGGCGGTCGTCGGGGACGACGAACTCGATGAGTTCGTGGCCGACGACGTCCTGCAGCGCCCAGCCCAGGGCCGTCGTCACCGAGGGGGTGACCCAGACGATGACCCCGCCGCGCAGGTGCATCACGACGTCGGACAGGTTCTCGGTGAGCAGGCGGTGCTGCTCCTCCGAGGCGGCCAGGGCCTGAGCGGTGTCGTATCGGTCGGTGACGTCGCGCCAGGTGTACGACATCCCGTCGCCCAGCTGCACCGCTTGCA
Source organism: Pengzhenrongella sp. (assembly GCF_036565025.1). Taxonomy (NCBI): domain Bacteria; kingdom Bacillati; phylum Actinomycetota; class Actinomycetes; order Micrococcales; genus Pengzhenrongella; species Pengzhenrongella sp. The sequence continues at coordinate 9,894 of NZ_DATCNW010000155.1, read as the reverse complement.
GGTCGAAACGGCGCTCCTCGCCACCCTTGAGCTCGTACTTGTAGGGCAGGTCGTTCATTCGCATGGGCTTCCCCGTCCTGACGAGGTGCTCGTACAGCCTGAACATCCCGGCATCGCGGAGCCCGGGCAGCAGATCGAGCACGCGGGCACCGACGAGCGCGTCGTGGGTCAGCCCGTTGTACTCGCAGGCCGCGGGGTTCGCCTCCACATAGACGAAGTCCACGACTCGCCCGGCGTCGTCGCGAACCGCTTCGAGCAGCACGTGCGGGTCGAACTCCGTGTCCAGCGTGGCCTGGAGGCGATCGCGAGCCCGGACGACGTCGGTGACATCGCTCAGGCCGAAGACCACCCCGAGGAGGGTTCCCTCGGGGGAGGTCAGCGCGTGTCCACTGCCGGAGAGCCACCGGTAGTCCCCGGACTTCGTCCGCATCTCCACCACGCGGGTGTCGCAGGGTTCGGTGTTCGGCGAGGAGAAGAACCGCCGCAGGCGAGGCTCGAGCTCGGCCGCCGTCTCCGGTCGCAGCAGGTCGATCATTTTGGTGCCCACGAGCTCTTCGGGACTCCAGCCGAGGACCCTCGTCACGGGCGGGGCGATCCATACCGTCCGCCGATCCGGGCCCGTCATGAAGACCACGTCCGAGGCGTTCTCGGCGAGGAGCCGGTACCGCTCCTGGGACTCGGCCAGCTGCTCGGCCGCGGCATGCCGGTCGGTGACGTCGCGCCAGTTGTACGACAACCCGTCCCCGACGCGCGCGGCGCGGATGTCGTAGCGGCGAGGCACGCCCAGGAGGTAGTGCGGGTAGACCTCGTCGTCCAGGACGATGGGAACACCGGTCTCGACCACGCGCCGGAACGAGTCGACGATGCTGGACGTGAACTCACCGGGGGCCAGGTCGAGCAGCCGGGTGCCGAGCAGTTCCTGTTGGCTCACCCCGATGTGCTCCGACGCGGCGGGGTTGGCGTCGGCGCAGGTGAAGTCAACGATCCGCCCCGTCTCGTCGCGAACCGCGGTGAGCAGGACGTGCGGGTCGAGCAGCGAGTCGACGGTCGCCCGCAGGGTGGCCCGGTCGGCCTGGGCGGCGTGCTGCGCGTGCACCAGGTCGTCGACGTCCTTCATGCTCGCGACGACGCCGACATAGGCGCCGGACTCGTCCGTGACGGGGGTGGCCCCACCCGACATCCACCGGTAATCCCCGGACTTGGTCCGCATCCGACAGACGAAACCCCCTGCGGGCAGGGAGATCCGCTGCCCGGCGTACACCGTCTCGCGCAGGGTGTCCAGGGCCGGCCGGTCGTCGGGGTGCACCAGGTCGGCCATTTCGGTTCCGACCAGTTCAGCCGGCTCCCAGCCGAGGGTGCGGGTCACGGTCGGCGACACCCACGTGAGCTTGCGGTCCGGGGTGGCCCGCGCGACGACGTCGGACGCGTTCTCCGCCACCAACCGGTACTCCCACGTGGTCTCGGCGAGCGCCAGCTCCGCTTCGCGTTGCTCGGTGATATCGCGTGCGGTGACCAGGACCGCGTCATCGCTCAACCGCGACGCGGTGAGTCGGAACGAGCCCTCCACCCCGTTCTCACGGAACGATTGCACCTCGAACGAGATCGGGGACGCCGAGCCGAGGGCGTTCACGTAGGCGTCGAAGATGCCCAGCTCGCGGACCGAGGGGAACAGTTCGCACAGCCCGTGCCCGAGGACGGATTCGGGCGGCCGGCCCAGCAGTCGGACCTCCGCCTCGTTCAGGTACGCGTACTGAAGCTCGACGGCGGTGCCGTCCCGGTCACGAACCGGCCGAAGGATGAAGGCGGGGTCGGGCGCGACCATCAGCGCGGCCGCCTGCTCGCTCGCCGCGGCCGGCGTCATTCCTGGAACCGCGCTGCTTTTGTTCCGTGCGCCCATCAGTCACCCCCGCGACGACGACGTTCGATGGGTGGGCACGAGATGTGCCCTTATGTGGCTATTGCCCTCCCAGTATGGGTACCCGCCCAGTATGTGCCGGTCAAGAGGTGGGTGTGCTTCAGGCCGACCAAGGATCGGAGTATGACTGAACCAGCGGGTCTCGACGGGAGCTCCACCTGATCGAGCAGGGGAGCCTGACATGGACATCGAGCGAGCCGAACGGACACCGCAGCCGATCGTGGGCGTGCACGAGGTCGTCGCGATGAATGACCTCTCCGCCTTCTTCGATCGGGCTCTCGCGACGGCCGCAGCCGGTCTTGTGGCCCAGGACACCGAGGCGGACCCCGCCAGGTGGCAGACCCGAATCGTCTTCCCGGTGGCCTGAGGCCGACTGAGCCAGGGCGTCAGCCGGCCAGGAGCTCCCGCACCAGGTCCGGGAGGGCGTCGGAGATCGGGCGCCGGTCGAGCAGGTCGGCCAGATGGTCGTACGGGGTCGGTTCCGCGTTCACGACGACGACGCGCGCGCCGGCGTCGGCGGCGACCTGGGTCAGGCTGGCCACAGGCTGCACGGTGAGGGTCGAGCCGACGACGACGAACACCTCGCAGCCCGAGGCAGCCTCGACCGCGGCGTCGAACACGCCGTCGGGCAGGGACTCGCCGAACATGACGACGTCGGTCGCGAGGATGCCGCCGCAACGCGCGCAGTGCGGGTCGGGGTCGATGTCCAGGCGGGCCAGGATGCCCGCGGTGGGTTCGGTCGCGCCGCAGCTCAGGCAGCGCGACCCGGTGATGCTGCCGTGCAGCTCCAGGACGGTGGGCGGGGACGAGCCCGCGAGCTGCTGGAGTCCGTCGAAGTTCTGGGTGCAGATCGCGCGCAGGGCTCCGGCGCGCTCGAGGTCGACGAGGCAGCGGTGCGCGGGCGTCGGTTCGGCCTGCCAGAGCGGGTTGTCCCGCCACATCTGCCAGGTGCGCCGCCGGATGTCGGCGTGCGCGACGTACCAGTCGTGGTCGAGCAGCCGGGCGGCGTCCGGGTCGAGGGTCCATACGCCGTTCGGGCCGCGGAAGTCCGGGATGCCCGACCCGGTGGAGATGCCCGCCCCCGCGAGGACCGTGACCCAGGGCGCTCGGGTGCTGCCGGCGGGTTGGGGGGCGCGATCCACGTGTCGACCGTACGCCGGGCCGGGCGGGACTCTCGCCACCGGAGAGCCTGGGCTGGGTGAACACTTGACGACCCGCTGTGGCCGTGGATAACCTATTCGTTAATTAACAGGGTGGTGAAGCACAGATGGCGACCGACCGGCTCAGCGTCATCTTCGCGGCGCTCGCGGACCCGACGCGCCGGGCGATCCTTGCCCGCCTCGCGGACGGCGAGGCGAACGTCTCGGAGCTGGCCGAGCCCTTCACGATCAGCCTCCCGGCGATCTCGCGGCACCTGAAGGTGCTCGAGCGGGCCGGGCTGATCAGCCGGAGCCGTACCGCCCAGTGGCGCTCGAGCCGGCTCGACGCCGAGCCGCTGCGCGAGGCCACCGCGTGGATGGAGCGGTACCGGCAGTTCTGGGACACCAGCTTCGACCGGCTCGACGCCCACCTCCGGCGAATCCAGGCGACCCAGCCGGCCCAGCCAGACCCGAGACAAGAGCAGGACTGATCGCACCAAGAGAGAGAGGCAGTGCCATGTCGGACACCACAGCGGCCCAGGACCTCGTGATGACGCGCATCTTCGACGCGCCGCGTGAGCTCGTCTACCGGGCGTTCACCGACCCCGACCAGCTCGCGCAGTGGTTCGGTCCGATCGGCTGGTCGGTGCCGCGTGACAGCGTGAGCGTCGACACCCGGGTCGGCGGCTACCAGCGCTTCGTGATGGTCAACGACGACGACGCGTCCCAGTCGTCCCCCGTCGACTCGATGTTCACCGAGGTCGTCGAGAACGAGCTTCTCGTGGGTTATGAGGACGTGACCGGGATCCCGGGGTTCGGTGACGCCACCCGGTTCGAGGTGCGGCGCGAGTTCCACGACGAGGGCGACAAGACCCGGCTCGTGCTGCGCCAGGGGCCGTACACCGCCGAGATGGAAGACAACGCGCGCGAGGGCTGGGGCAGCTCGTTCACCAAGCTGGACGCGCTGCTCGCGCGCTGAGGTCGGCGGCGGCGAGTGCGAGTTCGCCGTTCTGTGCGCGAGTTCGTCGATCGATTCCGACGAACTCGCGCGGGAACGGCGAACTCGTCCGGTCTCCCGCGTCGTCGCTACAGCGACCGCCGCGAGCTGATGACGCCGGTGTTGAAGCCGGCGAGGTGCAGGCCGCCGTGGAACCGGGCGTGCTCGATCTTCACGCAGCGGTCCATCACGACCGTCAACCCCGCCGCCTCGCCGCGGCGCGCGACGTCCTCGTGCCACGAGCCGAGCTGGAGCCATAGGGCCTTCGCGCCGACGGCGAGGGTCTCGTCGAGCACCGACGGCAGGTCGTCGTGGCGGCGGAAGACGTCGACCAGGTCGGGGACGACCGGCAGCGCCTCGAGCGACGGGTAGACCGGCCGCCCGAGGATCTCCGTCGCCCGCGGGTTGACGAAGTACACGTCGAACGGCGACGACGCGAGCAGGTAGGTCGCGACGAAGAAGCTGGCCCGCGACGGGTTGTTCGACGCGCCGACGATGGCGATCGACCGCGTCCGGCGCAGCAGCGCGAGCCGCTCGGCCGCGCTCGGTCCGGTCCAGGTCCGGTCCGCGACGGCGGTCACGCGCGCACCTGCGCCGTCGGGCCGGTGCCGTCCGCGGAGACCGCCGTCGCGACCGCCGTCGGGCCACCGTGGGCGACCGCCGTCAGACCAGCGGAGGCCGCCGTCAGCGCCTGGTCCAGGTCCCACAGGATGTCCTCGACGTCCTCCAGGCCCACGCTGATCCGCACGAGATCCTCCCGCACACCGCCGGCGGCGAGCTGTTCCGCGGAGAGCTGCTGGTGCGTGGTCGACGCCGGGTGGATGACGAGCGTCTTGGCGTCGCCCACGTTGGCGAGGTGGCTCGCGAGCTGGAGCGCCTCGATGAACCGCCGCCCGAGGTCGCGCCCGCTGACCGCGGCGGTCGCGCGGAGACCGAACGCGAAGACCGCCCCCGGCCCCTTCGGCAGGTAGTGCGCGGCGCGCTCGTGGTGCGGGTGCCCAGGCAGGCCGGCCCAGTTCACGTAGGACACGCGCTCGTCCGCGGCGAGCCACTCGGCGACGATCCGGGTGTTCGCGAGCTGCTCGTCGAGGCGCTGCGGGAGGGTCTCGATGCCCTGCAGAAGCAGGAACGCGGACTGCGGCGACAGGGCAGGCCCGACATCGCGCAGCTGCTCACTGCGCAGCTTGGTCAGGAAGCCGTACTCCCCGAAGTTCTCCCACCAGCGCACGCCCCCGTAGGACGCGACCGGCTCGGTCATCTGCGGGAACTTCCCGTTGCCCCAGTTGAACCGGCCGCTCTCGATGACCACCCCGCCGAGCGTCGTGCCGTGCCCGCCGAGGAATTTCGTCACCGAATGGATGACGATGTCGGCGCCGTGCTCGATCGGCCGGACCAGGTACGGCGTCCCGAGCGTCGCGTCGATCACCAGGGGGACGCCGGCCGCGTGCGCGACCTCGGCGAGCCCGGCGATGTCGGTGATCTCGCCCGACGGGTTCGCGATCACCTCCGCGTAGACGACCTTGGTCTGGGGCGTGATCGCGGCGGCGTAGTCGGCCGGGTCGGTGCCCGCGACGAACGTCGTGGAGACCCCGAACCGGCGCAGCGTCACGTCGAGCTGCGTCACGGTGCCGCCGTAGAGCGAGGCCGCGGCGACGATGTGGTCGCCCGCCCCGACCCGCGCCGCGAACGTGATGAACTCCGCCGACATGCCCGACGCCGTCGCTACCGCCCCGATCCCGCCGTCGAGCGAGGCGAGGCGCTCCTCGAGCGCGGCCACCGTCGGGTTGCCGATCCGGGAGTAGATGTTCCCGTACTTCTGCAGCGCGAACAGGTTCGCGGCGTCGGCGGTGTCCGTGAACACGAACGACGTCGTCTGGTAGATCGGGACCGCGCGCGCCCCGGTGGTGGCGTCCGGGATGCCGCCGGCGTGCAGCGCTCGGGTGCGAAAGCCCCACGGGCGGTCGGGTGTGGCGGTCATGCGCGGCCCTCCTCGTCGTTCTCGTCTCGCGCTCGGTCGTCGAGCACGGGCGTCGAGCACGGTCGTCCCGGCGAGCGCGACCTCCTGGTGGAAGTGGAGGTTGCCCAGCAGGAACAGCCTGCTTCGTGTAGTTGATCATGCGCTCGGCGATCTGCCGGCGAGCGCGTCACGCGGCCCGCTGCGCCCGGTCATGTGGTCGCGGTGCGGGCCGGCGCGGGACTCGTCCGAGCAGGGGCGGGAGGGAAGCTCGATCGGACGCCGTCTACGGCGTCGGCCGTCGTGGGGACCCTGACTAACCCGATCGTGCGATTCCGGACGAACCGACCGCCGTCGGGCAGGCTGGTCCAAGATGATGGTCACCTCACCGCGCAGCTGCGCCCATGGTCATAGGAGCCCATCATTCACATTGTCTGGCGTGCGGCCGTCGTCGGCCTCGTCGTCGCCGTGGCGTTGGCGTCGCCGGGCTTGATCTCGCGCGGGTCCACGTCGGCGCCCGAGGAGGGGCGCGCCCGCACGCCGCCGATGGGCTGGAACGACTGGAACTCGTTCGGCTGCGACATCACCCAGCAGGACGTGATGGACACTGCGGACCTGTTCGTCAGCACGGGCCTGCGCGACGCCGGGTACGACTACATCAACGTCGACGACTGCTGGGCGTCCCGGTACCGGGACGCCCAGGGCCGGCTGAAGGCCGACCCGGTCGACTTCCCCGACGGCATCAAGTTCCTCGCCGACTACGTGCACAAACGCGGGCTCAAGTTCGGCATCTACTCGAGCGCCGGCAGCTACACCTGCGCCAAGGCGCAGCCCGGGAGCCTGGGCAACGAGCTGATAGACGCCCGCACGTTCGCCGCGTGGGGGGTCGACTACCTCAAGTACGACAACTGCGGGACCCAGCGCGGCTACCCCAAGACCCGCGCGGGCTACATCGCGCGCTATCAGGTGATGGCCGACGCGATCGCCCAGGTGCACGACGAGACCGGCAAGTCGCTCGTCTACAGCATCTGCGAGTGGGGCAACTGGCAGCCGTGGAACTGGGCCGGCAAGCAGAGCAACCTGTGGCGCACCACGAATGACATCGTCGACAACTACCCGAGCATGCTCAAGATCTTCCGGACCAACGTCGCGCTCGCCGCGTATGCGAGGCCGGGCGCGTGGAACGACCCCGACATGCTCCAGGTCGGCAACGGCGGCATGACCGACGCCGAGTACCGCTCGCACTTCTCGCTGTGGGCCATGATGGCGGCCCCGCTGTTCATCGGTACCGACCTGCGCGACGCGTCGCCGGCGACGATGTCGACGTTCCGCAACCGGGACCTGATCGCCGTCGACCAGGACCCGCTCGGCCGTCAGGCAACGGTCGTCTCGAACAACGACGGGCTCTACGTGCTGTCCAAGCCCCTCGCGTACGGCGACACCGCGGTCGCGCTGTTCAACTCCCGCAAGACCGACCGCATGATCAGAACGACGACGGCGGCCGTCGGAGCCACCGGGCTGACGCCCGGGTTCGAGCTCAGCGACCTGTGGTCGAAGACCGTCTATGAGACGGACGGGGACATCTCCTTCGAAGTCCCCGCGCACCAGGTGCGGGTCTTCCGGGTGTCCGCGGCGAAGGAGGTCTGGCGGCCCGACCGGGTTCCTGACCTGCGGCAGCGGGTGCTGCCCGTACAGCGGTGATACGTACCGCCGGATTTACGCGAGCCGTTTCTTGTAGCCCCAGACGACGAAGCCCGGAGCCGGCTCGAAGTCGAGGTCGGGAAAGGGCCGGTAGCCGCGCCGTTCGTACATCGAGCGTGCGGTGGGCATCAGGGCCGTCGTGTGCAAGGTGATCGCCTCGAAGCCCTCGGTGCGGGTGAGCGTCTCGCACGCCTTGATCAGCAGGTCGCCGAGCTTGCGGTTGCGGTGCTCGGGAAGGACGGCCAGCAGGCGCATCTCCGGGTAGGGGTTCTGCTCGTTCGGAGGGCACCACAGCACGCTTGCGACGATCCGACCGTCGGTGAGCACCACGAACCGCCGGGCGTCGTCGTCCTCGAGGAGCTTCTTCCGGGTGGAGTCCTCGTACCGTGCCCAGAACTCGGGGGTCGAGCCGACCGCGTACTGGGCGTAGGAGAGCCGGGTGACCTCAGCGACCTCCGGGCGCTCGGCGGCTGTCGCTTCTCGTACCTGCGGGGTCTGGTCCATGGGGCTCCGGTCCTCGATGAACGTGCCGGGGCATTATCGCTCGGGCCGGGCACGCGCGAAAACAAACACCTAGGGCCTCGGCGCCGCGCGGGGCAGACTCCTCCCATGCCTGAGCACCTGACGAAGTCACTCATCTCCTGGGCGTCCATTCTCGAGCCGAAGACCCGTGCCCCGGCTGAGCTCGCCGCCACCATGCCGTTCATCTACCCGCACCTCGCGCTCATGCCCGACGCGCACCTCGGCAAGGGCGCGACCGTCGGGAGCGTGATCCCGACGCTCGGCGCGATCATTCCCGCCGCGGTAGGAGTCGACATCGGCTGCGGCATGATCGCCGTGCGCACCGCGTGGACCGAGGCTCAGTTCCGGGCGGCGGGGTCGCTCACCACGCTTCGGGAAGCGATCGAGGCGGCGGTCCCGACGTCGAAGGGCATGTACAACACGGACCTGACGGCCACGGCCAAGGTGCGAGTCGAAGAGCTCGAGGCCAAGGCCGCGCGACTCGGGTTCAACCCCGAGGAATACGCCGGGAACTGGCACCTTCAGCTCGGAACGCTCGGTTCGGGCAACCATTTCATCGAGGTCACGGTCGACTAGACCGGAACCGTCTGGCTGTTCCTGCACTCGGGAAGCCGCGGTGTCGGCAACAAGATCGCGCTGCACCACATCAAGGTCGCGGCGGCGCTCTGCGCGAGATGGTGGATCGCTCTGCCGGATCCGGACCTTGCGTACCTCGTCGAGGGAACGGACGAGTTCTGGGCGTACATCCGCGAGCTGCGTTGGGCGCAGGACTTCGCTCTGGCGAACCGTGAGGAAATGATGGACCGCGTCATCGCTGCCGCGTCGGCGCACATGGGAGCGCCCGTCGTCGAGCTCGAGCGGGTCAACTGCCACCACAACTTCACCGAGCAGGAGCGCCACTTCGGCAAAGAGGTCTGGGTATCGCGTAAGGGCGCGATCAAGGCGGACGTCGGGGACGCCGGACTGATCCCGGGGTCGATGGGCACGGCGTCGTACATCGTGACCGGCAGGGGAAACAGGTTGGCGCTCAACTCGAGCCCCCACGGCGCCGGCCGCGAGTACAGCCGGAACGCCGCGCGGAAGGCGTTCACGATAACTGACCTTGAAAAAGCGATGATGGGCATCGAGTACCGGCACACGGATGCGTTCATCGACGAGATCCCGCAGGCGTACAAGGACATCGACGTCGTGATGGACGACGCATCCGACCTGGTTGAGATCCGGCACACGCTTCGCCAGATCCTCAATGTGAAGGGCGACTAGCGCTACTGACCCGCCGGGTTGGTGACGCGGTCGGGGGGGGGCGAGGCACGATTGGCGCCGCTTCGCGGCGAGCGTGGGGCAGGGCGCAGCTGACTCTGGGTGTGGATCCGTTGTGTGGGGCGGACGCCGCACCCAGGGTCAGCTGCGTGTGGGGCGACTCGATCCGCTCGTCGGGTGGTCCGGTGTTCGGTCCAAAATAGTTCGCCGAAACCCTTGCTTTGTCCGTTTTGACGGGATATCTTTAGAACAGGAGTTCGAGTTATAGGCCGCAGGGGGTGGCGAGTGATGGACCTGGATACCGGTGCTGACGCCGCTCTGTGCGCCTCGCTGATCTCTTCCCCGACGGTAGCGGGCACGTCCGACAACGTCCCCGATGCGCCTGCCGGGGAGTGTTCGGTGGGTC
>NZ_DATCNW010000154.1:0-25345 GCF_036565025.1 Pengzhenrongella sp. | reverse complement strand
TTGCGTAATGTAGCCACCGAACAGATGCCCTTCGATCTGGGACCTGAGACCTTCGCTAAGCCTCATTTTCCCAGGTCAAGGGCATCTTTTCGTTGAACGACACACCCCTCAAACCCCGCTACTCGCGGATCTGGGTCAGACAACTGGTGCCTAACAGGCTATCAGGCAGACGACTGTTAGAGTCGAGCGATGGATGCTGCAACGACGCCGGAGATCGTGGCCGGCGGCACAGCCAACGGCAAGGCCGACGGCGGCTACCGGGCGGGCGTCCGACTGGGCGTGGGTCTGGCCGCGAACTCGTTCCTGCTCGCCGTGACCTTCGGGGCGACCGCCCGCCAGGCTGGCTGGGGCGTCGTGGCACCGGTGGTCGCCTCGATGACCGTGTTCTCCGGTTCCGCGCAGTTCGCCCTCGCCGCCGCCCTGGCCGGCGGCGGCTCGGCGTGGCTGGCGGTGGCCTCGGCGACCGTCATCAACCTCCGGTTCCTGCCGATGGCACTGGCGGTGACGCCGGCGCTGCGCGGCGGCCGGTTGCGCCGAGCCCTGGAGGGACAGAGCGTGATGGACGGCTCGTGGGCCGCCGCCCACCTCGGTGGCGGCCGTTTCGACCGCAGCCTGCTGATCGGGGCGACTCTTGCGCAGTGGCCGGCGTGGGTTGCGGGCACCGCCCTCGGGATGCTGGTCGCTCCCCCGGCAGCACTCGAGCAGGCGCTGGGCCTCGACGTCGTCTTTCCCGCCTTCTTCGCGCTCCTGCTTCTCGACGAGCTGCGCACCTCGGCTCGGGCGAGGGTCGCTGGAGTGCTCGGCGGCGCGCTGACCGCCGCGCTCCTGCTGGTGCTCCCCGTCGGGCCCGCCCTGCTGGGTGGTTCCGCGTCCGCGCTGATCGGGCTCGTCCGCCCGGCGAGGCGATGATGCAGACGATCTGGATCTGCATCGCCGCCACCGCCCTGATCAGCTTCGGCATCAAGGCCGCCGGGCCGGCGTTGCTGGGCGATCGACCACTGCCCGACCGGGTCCGCGAGGTGATCGCGCTGTTCGCTCCCGCGTTGCTCTTCGCGCTCGTGGTCGCCGCCCTGCTCGGCTCGCACTGGCGCGCAGTCGATTCCGGCGTTGCCGTCGGCGTGGCCGCCGCTGTGGCAGCGAGGCTGTGCCGGGCCCCGACCCTGCTCGCCGTCGTGGTCGGCGTCGGCGCGGCCGCACTGCTGCGGGCCGTGAGCTAGCACCTCTCCGGAACTCGTCGACGCGAACTACTCACTCTCTATATACACCTGGTGTATAGATGTCTCATGACTCTTGCGGATCTTCACTTGGCCCTCCTGGCTGGGGGGCCGCGTCACGGGTACGACCTCAAGCGAGCCCACGACGCGTGGTTCCCCGGCGGCAAGCCGCTGGCGTTCGGTCAGGTCTACGCGACCGTGGCCCGGCTCGAACGAGACGGGCTGGTCGAGCAGTCGGCCGCGGTGGTCGTCGCCGGCCCTGAGCGCATCGTCTACGCGTTGACGCCCGCCGGTACTGATCGCGTCCAGCAGTGGCTGTCCGAGCCGTCCGAGCCGACCAGCCTCGGCAACGAGGAGTTCGTGCGGCGGGCTGTCGCGGCGATGCGCACCGGGCGCGGACCCGCGTTCCTCGCGTTGCAGCGCAGCGCGCACCTGGCCCGGATGCGCGCGCTCCTGGTGGAGACAGCGCCCGGCGCCGCGGGTCGCGGCACGGCCGGGGCGGGGACCGGCGAGGACCTGCCGGCGCGCCTCGTGCGCGAGCACGCCGTGGCCCACCTCGACGCGGACCTGCGCTGGCTCGAAGCCGCCGCCGAGCAGATCGCCGCGGAGCCGCCCGCACCGGACGCGGGCGAGAGCCCGATCGACCATCCGGCCGACCACCCGATCGACGACCTCGAGAAACCTGAACCCACCGGACCCTTGGAAGGATCCCGATGACCGCACTGCTGGAACTCGATGACCTCGCATTCGCCTATCCCGGCTCCCCCGCCCTGCGCGGGGTCAGCCTCGAGGTCGAACCCGGCGAGACCGTGGCGCTGACGGGACCGACGGGCTCGGGCAAGTCGACCCTGCTCCTGCTCGCCGCGGCGCTCCTCACCCCGGCGTCCGGGTCGGTCCGGTTCGCCGGTCAGAACGTGGCCGATCTCGATGGCTCGGGGCGGGCGCGGCTGCGGCGCACCGAGATCGGCATCGTGCTCCAGTTCGGCCAGCTCGTGCCGGACCTCACCGTGCGCGACAACGTCGCCCTGCCGCTCCTGCTCGACGGCCAGACGCCCCGGCAGGCACACGAGACCGCCGCCGGCTGGATCGATCGGGTCGGGTTGTCCGACGTGGCGGCCCACCGCGCGGGCCGGCTGTCCGGCGGCCAGGGGCAGCGCGCGGCGATCGCTCGCGCGCTCGTGAGCGGCCCTCGACTGGTGCTCGCAGACGAACCGACGGCGTCCCTCGACGCCTCCGGGGCGCGCGACATGCTCGCGCTGCTGTTCGGCGCCGCCGATGAGGGCGTCGCGGTCATCCTCGTCACCCACGACAACACAGTCTCGGCTCGAGCCGACCGCGAGGTCCTGCTGCGCGACGGCGTCGTCGAGCACGAGATCAGCCTCCGATGAACGCCGGAACGCTGCTCGCCCTCGCCCGGCCGACCACCCGCGTCGACGCGGTCCGCACCGCGATCGTCGCCGGGTGCGTCGCCGTCGCGCTCGCCCTGGTGCTGGTCGCGCTCTCCATCGTCGCCATCGCCCCGTACTCCTCGCGGGGTCCCTCCAACTCCTCGATGGCCACTGGTGGCCTGTCGACGTACGTCCTGGCGTCGGGCCTGCAGCCGGGGGTCGTCGCGATGATTCTCGTGGCGACCCTGCCGCTCCTTGCGCTCGCGCTGCAGGCCATCCGCCTGGGCTCCACCGATCGCACGCGCCGTTCGGGCGTGCTCCGGGTCGCCGGGGCCACGCCGCACCAGCTGCGACTGGTCAGCGCGGCCCGCTCGACCCTGCCCATCGCCCTCGGGGGCCTGCTGGCCGGTCCCGTCCATGTCGTCCTCTGGCTGCTGCTCGGTCCTGCCCTGCCCGGAGGTTCACGGTTCGTGCCGGCGCCGACCGCCCGCCTGGCCCTCGCCTGGCTCACCGCGACGGTCGTCGTCGCCCTGGTGGGCGCAGCCCTCGGCGCCCTCGACGCGGCCGACCCGCCGGCCGACACCGGCACCTGGCAGCTCGGTCCGATCGCCGGACGCGCCGCGATCGCCGTTGCCTGCTGCGCGATGCTCGTGGGCGGGCTGGTCCTGATGAACGGGTCGGCGCGGAGCTCCCAGGACCTGGTGGGCCCCCTCGTCGGCGGGCTGCTGGCTCTGGCGCTGCTGACTCTCGGGTCGCTGGGCTTCGCTGCGAACGCACGACGTCGGGCCCGGCGCCTGCAGCGCCGGGGAGACGCCGTCGCCGTGCTCGCCGCGGCCCGGGTGAACGCCGACTCGGCCGTTCTCGGGCGCACCGGCGGCACCCTGTTCGTGGCCGGCGTCACCCTCTCGGTCGCGGGCGGGCTCGGGACCGCGCTCGTCTTCTTTCCTGCTGCGGCCTCCGGAGCCCATCGGTTCTACGGCACCGGGATCGGTGCGACGGCGGTCGTCGTCGTGCTGGCCGGGATCCTCGCCTTCGCGTCGCTCGTCATGAGCGCGCTCGACCATGTGCTGACCGCCCGCCGTGCGCTCGCCACCCTCGCCGTACTCGGCGGCGGCGAGCAGATCGTGCGCGCAGCCATCGCCACCCAGTTCGCCGTCGTCGCGGTACCGGCACTCACACTGGGCACCGCGCTGGGCGGGTTGGCGATCGTGCCGGCGTTCGGAGGCTGGGGTACGCCGGTCGTCATCGAGGTCGCCGTCAGCGCCGTGGTGCTGTGTGCACTGGCCCGGTGGACGACCCCGCCGATGTGCCGACTCGCGGCCGGGACCGTCGCCCCCGCGCTGCGCGAGGCGATGCGGGCGGAGAACCTGCGTGCAGGCTGACGACGCCCGACTCCTTCGTCGTGATGCCCTGGTGCTGCGGCTCACGATCGGACGGCGCTCCCGCGGGCCGGCGTCGCCTAACTCCGCCTCGAGCCGCGAGCCGATGCCCGACGGCGAGCGCCCGCCCGGCTCGAGCGCAGCGGAGACGTTCCCGCGGAAACGTCTCGCAGCGGACTGACGGACCCGCCAGTGCCCGACGGCCGTCGTCGAACTGGGAGTTGTTGTCCAGCCCGGCGCGGAAACGCGACAACGACTCCCAGTTCGACGCTCGATTCGAAGAAGCCGGCCCCGATCGGGGGCTTGCAGAGATGCAGGACGAGGGCTGCCTTCGACCCGTAGCGTTGGGCCATGTCCAACTCGCCGTCGTCGAGGGTGAATCGCGGGATCTGGCTGGGCGCCGCGGTGATCGTCGGCGTCGCAGTTCCCCTGCTGGTCTTCGGCTTCCGGGTCGGCGAGTGCATCGACTACGCGCCCGAGTCTGCGGCAGTGAGCTCGTGCAGGTCCGGCCCGGCGGTCGGCATCGCCGGCGCATGGGTCCTGTGCGTCGCCGCGGCGCTCTTCGTCACATACTTGCTCTACCGCGCCCTGCGTCCACCCGTGCGTCGCTGATCCCCCCAGAGGAACGACCCAGTTTTGGTCCGGAATTGCGCGAATTTCAAGCAAATCCCGACCAAAACCCGCCCGGCGCTCCGCCACGTCGTCGAACTGGGAGTTGTTGTCCTCGGATCGCCCGAAATAGAACAACAACTCCCAGTTCGACGCGTGATCGGCGGGCCGGGTCGCGTTAGTGAGGTTTCGCGAGCTTGTGCAGCCGCCGGTCCCATCGGCCCGTGGGGTCCACGGCTCGCCAGGCCGCGTCGAGCTCCGGCGCGAGCAGCGGAGCCGGAAGCAGGCACACGAGGCACCACGGGCCGCTTCGGAAAGCGGCAACGACCGGAAGCACGACGTAGACCGTCGCGACGACGGTCATGGCGACCGGAAGCACGAAGCGATACCTCCCGATGGCGATGGCAGCTCGCGCGAGCCGATTCAGCGCGATCAGGTCGAGTTCGCGGGCGCCGCTCGGTTCACCGGTTCGCAGGACGGCGAGCACCATGAGGCGCGACGAGCGCGGCAGTGCGCGGAACTCACCGTCGACATACCAGCCGGCGAGCACACCGCCGAGCCCTGCCAGGACACCGACCAGGGGACCTCGTCGTGCGTCGCCAGGCCCAGTGTGAGAGCCCACGGCACGAGAATCACCGCGACCACAGCCAGTCTCGGCCCGAGGCCGGCCGCAATCCGGTCATGCCAGCCGGCCTGTTCTTGCGACGGCCTGGCCGTCATGTCGGAACGCTTCCCGCCGTTGGTTCCTGCGAATCGGGGTCTGGATTCCGGGCGAGAAACAGGCGAGCTCGCGCGAGTTCTCGCCGCTGGCGTCGGATCCCCCAGGCGAGAAACGGAATGGCGGCTGCCACGAAGAACGTGAACCACAGTTGATCGTTGACCAGAGCCTGCCCGACGGCGAGCAGCCCCGCTCCCACCCCCACCAGGATGGATGACCGTTGGGTGACGCGAAGGGCGAGGTGGCGAGCCAACGGAAGCTGGGACGGGATCGGAGGCACCTGACCACGCACCTGGGTCATCAGAGCCTTCCGTTCACTCCTCGTCAGGAACAGGAGCGGCGCGTCCGGCAGCGATCCTCGCCGGGCGCGCCTGCTCCGGACCAGCCCGAAGAACTCGACGGCCAAGCCGCCCAGCTGCATCGAGAAGCCGAGGATCTCCCGCCACGTCGGCAGGTCCGAGGCATCCGAAGACGTGTGGTCCCGGCCGCGAGACAGCGCGAGGATCACCGCGACAACGACGAGGGGGACGGCCGCCGCGCCGACCACGATCCACCGACGAGTGACCACCTGGCGCCGCAGCCGGCGCTCCGCGGCCGCGTCTCCGACACCGTCCAGGACGCTCTGCGCCTGCCGCCAGCGACGCTCGGACTGGGTGCGGTCGTCGTCGTCCACGAGTCACGGCTCTTCTCTTGGCGCTCACGCCTCGCCCGTGCACGCGCGCGGCGAGGGAGGATCTCGGCAGGTCGTTGCCCGGATTCCCCCAACCAGGATTGGCCAATCTTCACACGCACGGCACCGACGCCGTTCCCTCACCCGCGAGGTCCGCAACGCACGCTCACCCTCGCCCTGTAGCGTTGGACCATGTCGAGCCCGCCGTCACCGAGCAGCGTTGGATCTGGCCGGGCGCCGCGGCCGGGGTCACCGTCGTGGTTCCCCCGCTGACCTTCGGTTTCCGGGTCGGCGGTGCATCGACTACCCGCCCGAGTCGGCGGCAGGAAACTTAGGCACGTCCGGCCCAGCGGTTGGCGTCGTCGGCGCGTGGGTCCAATGCGTCGCCGCGCCCTTTTCGTCGCGCACTCCCTCAACCCACCCCGTCCCCCACCGAGGGCAGGTTTCGGAAGATTCTGCGTGGGATCCGCACAGATCCTTCCGAAAACGCCGGTCACCCGCGTCCCTGCGGCGACCCGAGCAATCACCTGGTACCCCCGGAGCCGAACAGGTCCGTCCGAACGGGGCGTCAGACCTTCTTCACCACTGACGACTTGAGCAGCATCGCGCCGAAGCCGTCCACCTTGCAGTCGATGTTGTGACCGTCCACGCCGCCGCCCTCGACGAGGCGGATGTTGCGGACCTTGGTACCCGCCTTGATCGAGCTCGGGTTTCCCTTGATCTTGACCGTCTTGACCACGGTCACCGTGTCGCCGTCGGCCAGCGGGTTCCCGACGGCGTCCGTGACGACGGCGTCGGTGAAGCCGGACTCCGACGTCTCGTCACTCGCAGTGGCGGCCCACTCGTGCGCGCACTCCGGGCACACGTACAGCGCGCCCAGCTCGTAGGTGTACTCGCTCGAGCACTGGGGGCACGGGGGCAGGGCGTCGGAGTCAGTCACGGTCCCAGGATAACGACGACGCCCCACGGGGCCGCACGCCCGGCCGATCCCCCGCAACGCCACCCCGGTGACGGTCACCTGGGACGGGGTGACCTACACGGGCCACGCGACCGCGTGGGGCAACTTCAACGTGAACGAGAAGAACTCGAACGAGACGTTCACGCTGACCATTCGAGTCTTCGCCCCGGACGGCTCCAGCGTTGTCGGCCACGAGACGTCGCACCTCACGCTCAACGCCAATGGTGAGATCACCGTCAGCTTCGACAAGGTGAGCTTCACCTGCACCTGAGTGGCGACAACACCGGATACCACCGGGTTCCCTCTATAGCAGTTTCACCACCGCAACGTCCGAGCGTTGACGTCCTATAGGACGTCAACGCTCGGACGTTGCGGTTTTGGTGGTGGGTTTCGTACCCGCTCAGCCCAGGTGGCCGAAGCGGTGCAGGGTGCGGCTGATGGCCTGTTCCCGGACGACCGTGAGCAGCTCGCGCCGCCCGCTCGCGACGATCGGGAAGTCCAGCACCGTGACCGAGCCGATCCGGCTCCGGGACGCCTCGCGCAGCCCGGGCGCCGAGCCCACCACGCGGATCCGGCCGGCGACGACGCCGTCGCGCACGTGCGCGGCAAACTCCTCGTCGCTCGTGTCCGCGAAACGGCTCACCGTGACCGGAACCCCGGCGCGGTGGGCGGTGGCCACGACGCGGGTGACCTCGCGCTCGCGCGCGTCGGCGCCGACCCGGACCGTGAGGTGCGGGATCGGCCGGTACCGGAACGCGTTCTCCTCGACCCGCAGGCCGCTCGGGTCGTGCGTGGCACCGAACTCCGAGGCCCACCACCGGGCGTCGTCGGCCTCGGCCCAGGCCAGCCAGGCCGCGTCGTCGGCCGGGGTGTCGCCCGAGGGAACCTCGGGACCGTCGGTCCAGGAGCCCAGCTCGGCGACGTAGTTGGGTCCGCCCGCCTTGGCGCCGGGTCCGACCGAGGAGGCCTTCCAGCCGCCGAACGGCTGGCGGCGCACGATCGCCCCGGTGATGTGGCGGTTCACGTACGCGTTCCCGACCTCTACGCGCTCGAGCCAGGTCTCGATCTCGTCCTCGTCGAGGGAGTGGATGCCCCCGGTCAGGCCGAACGCGACCGCGTTCTGCGCGTCGATCGCCTCGTCGAGGGTGTCGACCCGCATGACGCCGAGCACCGGCCCGAAGCACTCCGTGAGGTGGAAGAAGGAACCGGGCGCGACGCCGTGCTTGACGCCGGGCGTCCACAGGTACCCGGTCTCGTCGAGCCGGCGCGGCTCCACGAGCCACTCCTCCCCCGGTTCGAGGGTCGACAGCGCGCGCAGCAGCTTGCCCGACGCCGGCTCGGTCAGCGGGCCGACCGTCGTCGCCAGGTCGCGGGCGGGACCGACCCGCAGCGAAGCGACGGCGTCGGCCAGCTGGCGTCGCAGCCGGTCCGACCGGCCCGCGGAGCCGACCAGGATCAGCAGCGAGGCGGCCGAGCACTTCTGCCCCGCGTGCCCGAAGGCGGACCGCACGGCGTCCGCGACCGCGAGGTCGATGTCGGCCGACGGCGTGACGATCAGCGCGTTCTTGCCCGAGGTCTCCGCGATCACGTCGAGGTCGGTGCGCCAGGACGCGAACAGCTCCGCGGTCTCGATCGACCCGGTGAGCAGGACCCGCGCGACGCCGGGATGCGCCACGAGTCGACGTCCGGCCTCGCGGGCGCCGGCGCGCACGACCTGCAGGACGTCGCGCGGCACGGCGAAGTCGTCCATCGCGCGGTGGATGGCCGCGACCGAGACGGCGACGCAGCGTGGCGTCGCGTGCGAGGGCTTGACCAGCACCGGGGATCCCGCGGCGAGCGCGGACAGCATGGCGCCGACCGGGATCGCGACCGGGAAGTTCCACGGCGGCGTCACGACGGTCAGCCCCTCGGGGGTGAACCTGGCGCCCGGGATCGCGCCGTCGGCGAGCCGCTCGGCGCTGTCGGCGTAGTACCGCGCGAAGTCCACGGCCTCGCTGACCTCGGGGTCGGCCTCGGTGATCGTCTTGCCGGGCTCCTGGATCATCGTCGCGACGAGGTCGCCGCGCGCCTCCTCGAGGTACACCGCCGCGCGGCGCAGCACCTCGGCGCGGTCGTGCGGCTTGGTTCCGGCCCAGCCGGGCAGCACAGCCGACGCGCGCGCCACGGCGGCGTCGACGTCCTCGACCGTGTGCAGGACGGGGATCGCGGGGGTCGGCACCTTCCGGTCGATGAGGTCCGCGGCCCAGCGTCGGGATTCCTCCACGGCAGCGTCGGTGTCCGCGGAGTTCTCGAAGGCAGGCCCGACGTCGCCCGGGGTCGCCTCGCGCGCCTGGCGGCGCGGCTCGGTCGACGGCAGCTCGGCGTCGCGCACCGAGGCGAGGAACGCCTCGCGCTGGCCGGCGAGCCGCTCGACGGGGTCGGGCGCCTTGCCCGCGAACAGCGAGTGCAGGAAGTTCTGCTCCGCGGCGTTCTCCTCCAGCCGGCGGATCAGGTAGGAGATCGCGACGTCGAAGTCCTCCCGCGCGACGACCGGCGTGTACAGCAGGACCCGGCCGACGACGTCTCGCACCGCGCGCGCCTGAGCCGGCGCCATGCCCTGCAGCATCTCGATGTCGAGCGCCTCGGTCACCCCGCGCTCGGTCGCCAGCAGGTGAGCGAGCGCGACGTGGAACAGGTTGTGGCTCGCGACACCGATCCGGACGTGCGCGGCACGCTCGGGGCGCAGCGCGCGCTCGACAAGGCGGACGTAGTTGGCGTCCACCTCGGGCTTGGAGCCGTACGGCGCCTGCACCCAACCGTGCAGCTCGGACTCGACCTTCTCCATCGCGAGGTTCGCGCCCTTGACCAGGCGGACCTTGACCCGCGCGCCGCCGATCGCGGTCCGGCGCTTGGCCATCTCGGTGATCTCGTCGAGCGCGCCGAGCGCGTCGGGCAGGTACGCCTGCAGCACGATGCCGACCTCGAGGTCGCGCAGCTCGGGGTCCACCAGGATCTGCTCGAAGACCCGCACGGTGAGTGCGAGGTCCTTGTACTCCTCCATGTCCAGGTTGAGGAACGTGCCGTTCGCCTTGGCCGCGTGGTACAGCGGCCGCAGCTTCGCGACGACGCGGTCCCGGCTGCCGGCGGTGTCCCACGTCGAGAGCTGGCTCGCGACGGCGGACACCTTGATCGACACGTAGTCGACGTCGGGCCGCTCGATCAGCGCGTGCACCCGGGCGAGCCGGCTCGCGGCCTCGCCCTCGCCGAGCACGGCCTCGCCGAGGAGGTTGAGGTTGAGCCGGAAGCCCTCGTCCTTGGCCTGCGCGATGTGCTTGGTGAGCCCCTTGCCGGCGTCGGCCACCAGGTGCCCGACGAGCTGGCGCAGCCGGATCCGGGCCGCGGGGACGACGACGCGCGGCGCCAGCGGCGCCGCGACGGTCCCGGCGGTGAGCAGGGCGCGGTCGATGGGGCCGAGGAAGCTGCCCGCGGCGCCGGTGTACTGGGCGAGCCGCACGAGCTCGTGCGCCGCGACGCCGATGTCCTGGGGCCGAGCGACCCGGTCGACGAACCGCACCGCTAGCTCGAGACCTGCCGGATCCGAGACGAGCGCAGCGAGCCGCCCGGTGGTGCGCTTTTCTTTCGCGGTCTCGCCCGCGGCCGTGGTCTCTACCCACTCGTTCGCGAGATCGATCGCGGCGTCGGTGAGGGAGGCAGTGCTCGTTGTCATCCCGGAATCCTCTCCGCCGGATGGTCACGGCGTCTTGTATCCAAACGGCGCGGGTCCCGACGGAAACCCGCCGTCTTATATTCTTCCTCCCGTCATGGTGCAACATCTCAAGATCACAGCGGTGCCCGCCGGTTCGTGGCCGGAGGCGGTCTCGGTGCTGCGCGCCATCAGCCCCGAGATGATGCGGTTGCTGGACGAGCTGTCCGTGACGATGTTCTGCGCGAAGGACTCCGCGGGACGGTACGTCGCGGTCAACCAGGCGTTCGTCGACCGCACCGGTGAGCGCTCGCGCCGCACGGTGATCGGCCGGACCGCCGAGGACCTGTTCGAGCCGCTGCTGGCCGAGCACTACACGCAGCAGGACCGCGTCGTGCTGGACTCCGGCCAGGCGCTGCGCAACGAGCTCGAGCTGATCCGGCGGCCCGGCGGCGTGCCGGGCTGGTACCTCACCGCGAAGCTGCCGGTGCGCGCCGGGGACGCCGTCGTCGGCCTGGTGAGCATCTCGGAGGACCTGCGCACCTACGACGCCGCCGACGTCGCGGTGAACTCGCTCTCGCGCGTGGTCGCTCTGGTGCACGAGCGCCTCGCCGGGCAGATCACGGTCGCCGACCTGGCCGCCGCCGCCGGCTGCTCGGCCTCGACGCTCGAGCGCCGCATGCACAAGGTGTTCTCGCTGTCCCCGCAGCAGTTCGTGCTGCGGACCCGGATCGACCACGCCGCGGCGCTGCTCACCACGAGCACCCTGCCGATCGCCGCGATCGCCACCGAGACGGGCTTCTACGACCAGGCGGTCTTCACCCGCACCTTCGGCCGCCTCACCGGCGAAACCCCCGCCCAGTTCCGCCGCCGAGCCATCCCCGCCCGCCTGCCCCCTCCCCCCGGTTCTGCGAACTAGCCCGCGTGCGTCCCGCGGTACCCCGGTCTCGCCGCGAACCGCGCGCCATTCCGCTCAGCGGGTGAAGCCAGTGGGTGGACATGCCCCCGACCGCCGTGCGCAGGTGGCAGGGTTGGGCAGCGCACGATCCTCGGCCGGGCGGCGACGATGCCGCGCCGGTGGTTTCCGCTCGTTCCAGGAGGCTGACCAGCATGACCGCGCCCGTAACGCCCGTCGACAAGCCACGCCCGTCCCCGCTCGCGACTGCTCATGCCCAGCTCGCCGGCGCCGTCGAGATCCTCGGGTACAGCTCAGGGCTGCACGAGATGCTCGCCACCTCCCGGCGGGAGATCAACGTCGCGATCCCGCTGCGCCGCGACGACGGGAGCACCGAGCTGCTCCGGGGCTACCGCATCCAGCACAACATCTCGCGCGGACCGGGCAAGGGCGGGCTGCGCTATGCGCCGAACGTCGACCCCGACGAGGTCCGCGCGCTCGCGATGCTGATGACCTGGAAGTGCGCCGTCGTCGACCTGCCGTACGGCGGCGCCAAGGGTGGCGTCACGATCGACCCGCGCAACTACTCCAAGCTCGAGCTGGAACGGGTGACGCGCCGGTACACCAGCGAGATCATGCCCATGATCGGCCCGGAGCGGGACATCATGGCGCCCGACATCGGCACCGACGAGCAGACCATGGCCTGGGTCATGGACACGTACTCGGTCAACAAGGGCTACACGATCCCCGCGGTGACCACGGGCAAGCCGCTCTCGGTGGGTGGCTCGCTGGGCCGTGCCACCGCGACGTCGCGCGGCGTCGTGCACGCGATGAAGGCCGCGCTGGCCGACGCCGGGGTGGGCCTGAACGAGGTGCGCGTCGCGATCCAGGGTTTCGGCAAGGTGGGCTCGCACGCGACCCGGTTCCTCGCCGAGGCGGGCTCCACGGTGCTCGCCGTGAGCGACCAGTACGGCGGGGTGTACGACGCGAACGGGCTGGACGTCAGCTCGCTGCTCGCCCACGTGAAGCAGACCGGCAGCGTCGTCGGGTTCGCGGACTCGGACCCGATCGACAACACGGCGCTGCTGGCGCTCGACGTCGACGTGCTCATCCCGGCCGCCGTCGAGGGCGTGCTGGACGAGGAGACCGCCGCGACGGTCAAGGCCCGCTGGGTCATCGAGGCCGCGAACGGGCCGACGACGTCGGCCGGCGACCAGGTGCTCGCGGACCGCGGCATCATCGTGGTGCCCGACATCCTCGCGAATGCCGGTGGTGTGGTCGTGTCCTACTTCGAGTGGGTGCAGGCCAACCAGGCGTACTGGTGGACCGAGCACGAGATCGAGGAGCGTCTGGAGCAGCGCATGCTGCAGGCCTACGCCACGGTCGCCCAGGCCGCCCGAGCCGACGGCCACACCCTGCGCGACGCCGCCCTGACGATCGGCGTCCGGCGAGTGGCCGAAGCCCACCAGATCCGCGGCCTCTACCCCTGACCCGACCCCGGGCGCCCGGGCGGGCCGGGCGACATCTCGCAGACTGCGCACATCCGTGCGGGCTGCGCACATCGGATGTGCGCAGGCCGCCCGGATGCGCGCAGTTTGTCTGTCGGCTGGAGTCTCCGCGGGGCGGGCGCGGCGGGGCGGCAGTGGCGCCACGGTGTGCGAACGGCTCCGGGCACTGGCTGCCTTCGGCGGCGTGGTGACGATCGACGGGAAACGTACGGGGTGGGGCGGGGTGGGGTGGGGTGTCGGGAAGGGTTCGGGCGGTTGGGGTGTTGGCGCTTGCGTGCCTACTGCTTCGCGTGTGCCGCTATCCGTTCTTGATCTCGCTACCGTCAGCGAGGGAAGCTCCAGCGCCGAGGCGCTGGCTTCGACCACCTCGCTCGCCCAGTCCGCCGACGATCTCGGGTTTCGGCGGTTCTGGGTGGCGGAGCACCACAACATGCCTGCGGTCGCCTCGACGAGCCCCGCCGTTCTGATCGCGCACCTCGCGGCGCTGACCAGGCGGATCCGGGTCGGTTCCGGCGGCGTGATGCTGCCGAACCATCCGGCGCTCGTCGTCGGCGAGCAGTTCGCCATGCTCGAGGCCCTGCACCCGGGCCGGATCGACCTCGGGATCGGGCGCGCGCCCGGCACCGACCCGGCGACCGCGGCCGCGCTGCGCCGGACCACCGACGGCCTCGGCGCCGAGGAGTTCCCCGCCGAGCTGCTGGACATGCTCGCCCTGCTGGGCCAACGGGACCCGACCCGCGCGCCGTCGGCCCTCGCGCGGCGCTTCTCGCCGACCCCGGCGCAGGCCTCGACCCCGGAGGTCTGGCTGCTGGGCTCGAGCCTGTTCAGCGCGAAGCTGGCCGCCAGGCTCGGCATCCGGTACGCCTACGCGCACCACTTCGGCGCGACGCAGACCCTCGAGGCGATGGCCGCCTACCGCTCGGAGTTCCGGCCGTCCGAGAACCTGCCCGCCCCGCACGCGATGGTCAGCGCGTCGGTGATCGTCGCGGACACCGTCGAGGAGGCGACGTACCTGGCCGGTCCGAGTCGCGTGATGGCGCTCAGCCTGCGCACCGGCACCCTCGGGCCGATCGTCTCGCCCGACGACGCCGCAGCCGTCCTCGCCGAGCTGCGCGGCACCCCGGTCGACGACATCCTCGGGCGCCTGCCCGGCACCCAGATCGCGACCACCACCGACCGCGCCGTCGAGGAGCTGTCCACCCTGGTCGCGGAAACCCGAGCCGACGAGCTCCTCATCACCGCCACCGCCCACGACGTCAAGACCAGGATCGACACCCACGAACGCCTCATCGCCGCCTGGACCTGACCCCCGACCCGCCGCCCGCCGTCGGCGGCGACCCGCGAAAACGCAAACTGCGCACATCGGTGCGCCCTGCGCACATCCGATGTGCGCAGGCTGCAGCGATGTGCGCAGTTTGTGGTTCAGGCCTCGGCTTGTCAGTCCTCGGCGGGCTGGCGGTCGGCCCACTGCTGGAGGGTGACGCGGGGGCCGGTGTAGAACGGGATCTCCTCGCGGACGTGGCGGCGGGCCTCGGTGTTGCGCATCTCGCGCATCAGGTCGACGATCCGGTGCAGCTCGTCGGCCTCGAACGCGAGGATCCACTCGTAGTCGCCCAGGGCGAACGCGGCGAGGGTGTTGGCGCGCACGTCCGGGTACTCGCGGGCGGCCTTGCCGTGCTCGACGAGCATGTCGCGGCGCTCGGCGTCGGGCAGCAGGTACCAGTCGTAGGACCGCACGAACGGGTACACGCAGATGTAGTTCAGCGGCGCCTCGCCGGACAGGAACGACGGCAGGTGACTGCGGTTGAACTCCGCGGGGCGGTGCAGCGCGGCGACCGACCAGACGGGCAGCAGGTGCCGGCCAAGATCGCTCTTGCGCAGGCGCTGGTAGGCGCCCTGGACGGCCTCGATCGAGTCGCCGTGCCACCAGACCATCAGGTCGGCGTCGGCGCGCAGGCCGCTGACGTCGTACCAGCCGCGGACCACGAGGTCATCGTCACTGCCGGCGATCGCAGCCTCGGCGTCGAAGATCAGCCCCCGGCGCGTCTTGGTGTCGGCGGGCAGCACCTCCTCGAGGGCGAAGACGGACCACATCGCGTAGCGGATCTGGTCGTTCGGGTCGGGGGTAACAGCGGTCACTGTGCGCTCCATTCGTTGGGGTTCGAGTCTTCGCCGCACGCGGCGGGTACGGCGCGCTCGATGCCGATGCTCTGCCGGCAGCAGCCGGGGCTGCACATGTCCGGCCACGCGCCGAGGGTGCCGACCGTTGCCCGCTCGGGGTCCTCGCCGCGCTCGGCGGCGGCGCGTTCCAGCACCAGGTCGACCAGCCCGGACACGAAGGACTCCCGGGTCGAGACGGTGCCGGCGCGCACGGCCTTCAGGCCGAGGCTGCGGGCGGTCTCCAGCGCCTCGGTGTCGAGGTCGAAGGCGACCTCCATGTGGTCGGACGTGAAGCCGATCGGCGCGAGGACCACCGAGCGAGCCCCGCCGGTCGCGAGCTCGGCGATCACGTCGTTCACGTCGGGCTCGAGCCACGGCTGACGCGGTGAGCCGGAGCGCGAGCAGAACGCGAGGCGCCATTCGATCGAGCGGCCGATCCGCTTGCCCGCCTCGGCGGCGATCAGTGCGGCGACATCGAGGTGCTGCGCGAGGTAGCTGGGGTGCTCGGCGCCCGAGCCCTCGTCCATCGCGACGGGAATCGAGTGCGTGACGAACACGAGCGGGGCGTCGGACTGGCCGCCCGCGGCATCGGAGAAGTTGCCGCCGAGCTCGGCGTACGCCTCGACGACGGCGTCGACGTTGGCCTGCACGACGCCGGGGTGGTTGAAGTAGTGCCGCAGCTTGTCGACCGCGAGGACCGTGGCGGGCGTGGCGTCGCCGCCAACCTGGCCGGCCAGCTCGGCGAGGCTCGCCGCGAGGTTCTCGCGGTACTGCCGGCAGCCCGAGTAGGAGCCGTACGCGCTTGTCACGATGGCGAGCACGCGGGTGGCGCCGTTCGCGCGCAGCTCGGCGAGCGCCGGGGTCGTGTACGGCTCCCAGTTGCGGTTGCCGTAGCCGATCGGCAGGTCGGCCCCGCGGCGCGTGAGCTCGGCGTGCAGCGCGTCGATCAGGGCGAGGTTCTGGCCGTTGATCGGGCTGCGTCCGCCGAACAGGCCGTAGTGCGCGCCGACGACGGCGAGCCGCTCGGTCGGGATGTTCTTGCCGCGGGTGACGTTGCGCAGGAACGGCAGCACGTCGTCGGGGCCGTTGGGCCCCCCGAAGGAGTAGAGCAGGAGCGCGTCGTAGGGCGCTGCGTCCGGCGTGGAAGCGGAGTGCGCGGTCTGGTTGGGCACCGCCCGATCATCCCATCGTCAGCGCGGTGCGGACGCCAGGGGTGATTTCGGGTACGGCAGCCAGGCAGGTGTGGGCGTCCTGCGGGCACGGCCGACCTGCAGATACAGCCGTCAGGCGGGAATGGCCGTCCTGGCGAGCTCGCCCGAGATCTGCCCCGCCCACTCCTCGACGGCGGCCATGTCGCGGTGGTCCCCGTCCCGGCCGCGTGCCGCGGCGATGATCGCGCGCTCGGCGAGGTTGAGGACCTCGTGGTCGAGCCGGCCCCCGAACGCACGGTGGCCGCGGGCCCCGACGGCGGTCATCACGGCGCGGGTCTCCGCGGGCGAGTTGGCGGCGGCCGCGGGCGCCGTGGCCAGGCCCGAGGAGAACAGCCAGACGGGACGCTTGGCGAGGTCCGCGGCGAAGGTGCTGGCGAACTCGCGGGCGGCGGGCAGCCAGTGCCCGGTGTAGACGGCCGATCCGAGCACGACGGCGTTGAACCCGTCAAGCGTCTTCACCTGCGCCGGGTCGACGACCTCGACCTCGTGCCCGCGGGCAATGAGCTCCGCAGCGACGCGCGAGCCGATCTCTGCCGTGCCACCATGCCGCGACGCGGCAGTCACCAGAACTCGCATGGCCCGATATCCTCTCGTGGACCGACCTGTGCCGGACCTCTCCCCTCAATGGTCGCCGAGGTGCGGGCACCCACGTGTGGGTCCGAGGTCCCGGCGAACGCCTAGGCTGAGCCCGTGCAGACAGACGGCGCGCGAAGCACCTACGTCCTGGTCGACGGCGAGAACATCGACGCGACCCTCGGCTCGGCGATCCTGAACGGTCGACCGACGCCCGAACAACGTCCGCGGTGGGAGCGGGTGCTCGACTTCGCGAAGCGCAGGTGGGACCAGCCGGCCAAGGGTCTGTTCTTCCTGAACGCGTCGTCCGGCACGATGCCGATGTCCTTCGTGCAGGCGCTGCTGGCGCTGGGTTACACACCGATCCCGCTGGCCGGCGAGGCGCACGAGAAGGTCGTCGACATCGGGATCCAGCGCACCCTCGCGGCGCTGCGCGACCACCCCGGCGACGTCATGCTCGCGAGCCACGACGGCGACTTCGCCCTCGACATCGAGAAGCTGCTCACCGGCGACCGGCGGGTCGGGCTGCTCGCGTTCCGCGAGTTCACGAGCGGCACGCTCAACCAGCTGACCGAGCGCGGGCTCGAGCTGTTCGACCTCGAGAGCGACGTCAAGGCGTTCAACGTGAGCCTGCCCAGGCTCCGGATCATCCCCCTCGACGAGTTCGACCCCCTGCTCTACCTCTAACCAGCAAGGCGGAATCAAGAATTTCCGCCACGAACTAGGAGTTGTTGTCGCCCGACGGGCGAAAATACGACAACGACTCCCAGTTCGACGACGACCCGACCTCTCGCTCGGCGGGGCCGGCGATCGGGAATTCCGTCGAATCGACGCTAGTCCTCGGGCGCGACGACCGCTCTGTCGGTGGCGGCCGCATATCGATCCAGCACGATCGGAGTCAGCCGATCGTCCGGCGCGAGGGGCGCCGACACGACGTCGGCCCCGGCCTCGAGCACCCGGTCGTGGAAGTACCCGGGCGCGAGCAGGTACGACCCGACCACCACCCGCGGGGCGCCGGCCGCCCGGGCGGCCGCGACGGCGTCGGGCACCCGCGGAGTCGTTCCTGCCCCGTAGCCCACCGTGATGGGCCCGCCTCGCCACACCGCGCGCAGCCCGGCGGCGACCGCCTCGACCGCCTCGGCGGCCCGGGGATCCTTCGACCCCGCCGCCGCGAGCACGACGGCGTCGTTCGGCCCGGCCCCGGCGGCGATCAGCCGGTCGACCAGGATCTCCACCAGCCGCGGATCCGGCCCGAGGACGTCGGCGGCGGCCGCGGCCCGGTCAAGAACAGCACTCATGATGTCGGTCCGCACGTGGAACCCCAGCGACAGCAGCAGCGGGACCACGACCGCCGCTCCCCCGCCGGCCACCGCATCCCCGACGACGTCGAACACCTTCGGATCCTGCACGTCCACGAACGCCTCGCGCACGTCCAGGTCCGGCCGCGCCACCCGCACGGCCG
This sequence comes from Pengzhenrongella sp., assembly GCF_036565025.1. NCBI lineage: Bacteria > Bacillati > Actinomycetota > Actinomycetes > Micrococcales > Pengzhenrongella > Pengzhenrongella sp. Next base: position 6,918 of record NZ_DATCNW010000154.1, on the reverse strand, counting down.
AAAGGATCGACCGGATCGCGACCCGCCCCGCAACGCTGTCGGTCCCGTGCGAGCAGCCGATCAGCACCGGCGGCGCGCCCGTCACCGGTCCGTCATCCCGATCCGATACCCCCGCTTGATGACGGTCCGGATGAGCTCGCGGCTCCCGGCCGCCTCGCGCAACCGCGCGATCGCCATCTCCGCGGCGTGCGGGTCGAGCGAGTCGCCGGGCAGCGCGTGCAGCACGGCCGAGCGCGGCACGACGTCGCCGCGCGCGGCCGCGAGCAGTCGCAGCACCTCAAGCCCGGTCGGCGACAGCGCGAGCACGTTCCCGTCGAGCACGGCCGCCCGGCGGTGCACCTGGAGCTGGCCGGCCACCGTGTCCAGCGTCTGCAACCCGCCGTAGTGCGCCACGATCGCGCGGACCAGCGACCCGAGCCTGCCGCGGTCGGGCATGAGCGGGGTGATCCCGCAGTCGATCAACGGCTTCGCGGTGATGGGTCCGACGGCCGCGGCGACGACCCCGCCGCGCTGGAACTGCTTCACGAGCTGCTCCATCACCCCGGCGGCCTCGGCAGCGGACAGCCAGGCCGCGGCACCGGGCGCGGAGGTGAACACGACCGTGTCGATCTCGCCGGCGGCGGTCGCGCGCACGGACGCCTCGAGCGCGGCGGGGTCGGGCGGCGGTCCCCACCGGTAGACGATGAGGCTCTGCACCAACGCCCCGGCCGCCACGAACGCCTCGTCGAGCCCGTCGGACCCGGCGCCGTGGTGCTGCACCGCGATCTTGACGCCCTCGACACCCTCGCCGAGCAGCACCTCGGCGATCTCGGCGGAGACCTCGGACTCGGCGACCCAGTCGGCCTGCAGCCCGGCGGCCTGGATCGCGCCGCGGGCCTTCGGGCCGCGCGCCACGATCCGCGCGCGCGAGAGCACCGCGGTCAGCTGCTCGGCGAGCCCGACGGCGTCGGCCGCCTCGATCCAGCCGCGGAACCCGATCCCGGTGGTGACCACGACGACGTCGGGCGGGTCCTCGATGAGTGCGCGCGTCCCGGCGATCAGCCGCGCGTCCTGCTCGTTGGGCACCATGCTCAGCGCCGGCGCATGACGGATGACGGCGCCGCGGCGCTGCAATGCGGCGGCCAGCTCCGCCGAGCGCCGATCGGCGGTCACGAGCACGGTGCAGCCCGCGAGAGTCTGGTCGATAGGCTCTGTCACTCGCTCATTGTCGCTTCCGGTCGGGGAATGGGGGCAATCGATCTCACAGCGGCGCCGCGGGCGCTGTGAGGTCGGGCTCGACGGCGTCGACGACGGCTCCGACCTGCACGACGCCGCCTTCGACCCGCACCTGCCAGGTGCGCAGGTGCACCGGCTCCGCGCCGATCGGCTCCAGGCACCGGCCCGTGGTCAGGTCGAAGACCTGCTTGTACATCGGCGACGCGACCGTCGGCACCTCGCCGCGGGACCCGACGATGCCGCGCGAGAGCACGTACGCCCCGCTGTACGGGTCCAGCTGCTGGATCGCGAACACCCGGTCGTCGACCAGCCGGAACAGCGCGACCTGCTCGCCGTCGATCAGCGCCGCGGCGCCGCGCTCCACCGCGAGGTCGGTCAGCCCGCACACCACGTGCCACATGTTCGTCTCCGTCAGCTCGCTCACCACGGCGGTCATGACCGCACCGCCAGGGTCGGTCCGGCGACAAGCACGGCGCCGCCCTCGCGCTCCTCGACGGTCGCCGGGCGGGTCTGCCCGCGCTCCTCGACGTACGCGAGCGACGGGTCCGCCGTCGTCGGGGCGTTCACGAACGACGCGAACCGACGCAGCTTCTCCGGGTCGGCGAGCGTCGCCGCCCACTCGTCCTCGTAGACCTCGACGTGCCGCTCCATGGCGGCGTCCAGGTCGGCCGCGATCCCGAGGCTGTCCTGGAGCACCACGGCGCGGACGCCCTCGAGGCCGCCCTCGACGTCCTGCATCCAGGTCGCGGTGCGCTGCAGCCGGTCCGCGGTGCGGATGTAGTACATGAGGTAGCGGTCGATGGTGCGGATCAGCGTCGGCGTGTCCAGGTCCTCGGCGAGCAGCTGGGCGTGCCGCGGGGTGAATCCTCCGTTGCCCCCGACGTACAGGTTCCAGCCGCGATCCGTGGCGACGACCCCGACGTCCTTGCCGCGGGCCTCCGCGCACTCCCGCGCGCAGCCCGAGACCCCGAGCTTGATCTTGTGCGGCGAGCGCAGCCCGCGGTAGCGCAGCTCGAGCTCGACCGCGAGGCTCACCGAGTCCTGGACCCCGAACCGGCACCACGTCGACCCGACGCACGACTTCACCGTGCGCAGCGACTTGCCGTACGCGTGCCCGGACTCGAAACCGGCGTCCACGAGGCGCTTCCAGATCTCGGGCAGCTGCTCGAGGCGCGCACCGAACATGTCGATCCGCATCCCACCGGTGATCTTCGTGTACAGCCCGAAGTCCTTCGCGACCTGCCCGATGACGAGCAGCCCGTCCGGGGTGACCTCCCCGCCCGGGATGCGCGGCACGACCGAGTACGAGCCGTCCTTCTGCAGGTTCGCCATCACGTGGTCGTTGGTGTCCTGCAGGGCGGCCCGCTCGCCGTCGAGCACGTGACCGTCGTCGAGCGAGGAGAGGATCGAGGCGACGACGGGCTTGCAGATGTCGCAGCCGCGGCCGCCGACGGCGCCGTGCCGGGTGATGATCTCGCTGAAGGTGTGCAGCTCGGTGACCCGCACGACGTCGAACAGCTGGGCCCTGGACATCGCGAAGTGCTCGCAGAGCGCGTTGCTGACGGTGATGCCGGCCTTGGTGAGCTCGGAGGTCACGAGCTTCTTGACCAGCGGCACGCACGACCCGCAGCTGGTGCCGGCCTTCGTGCAGGCCTTGACCGCGGGAACATCGGTGCAGTCGTGCTCGGTGACCGCGCCACGGATAGTGCCCGCGGTGACGTTGTTGCACGAGCACACCGTCGCGTCGTCGGGCAGGTCGCCGCCGACCGCGCTGCCGGCCGCGCCCGCGGGCAGCAGGTGCGCCGACGGGTCGCCGCCCAGCTGGCGGCCGATCATCGGGCGCAGGCCCGCGTACGCGGAGGCGTCCCCGACGAGCACGCCACCGAGCAGGGTGCGGGCGTCGTCGGACAGCACGAGCTTCTTGTAGATGCCCGCGACGGGGTCGGAGTGCACCAGCTCGAGTGCGCCCGGGGTGGTCGCGAACGCGTCGCCGAAGCTGGCGACGTCCACGCCCGAGAGCTTGAGCTTGGTGGCCGTGTCCGCGCCCGGGAAGACGGCGGCGCCGCCGAGCAGCCGGTCGACGACCACCTCGGCCATCGCGTAGCCGGGGGCGACCAGGCCGATGCAGGCCCCGTCGATGCAGGCGACCTCGCCCGCGGCCCAGATGCGCGGGTCCGCCGTGCGGCACGTCTGGTCCACGACGAAGCCGCCGCGCGGCCCGGTCTCCAGGCCCGACGACTTCGCGAGCTCGTCGCGCGGGCTCACCCCGGTGGCGACGACGACGACGTCGACGTCGAGCCGCCCGCCGTCGGCGAAGTCCAGCCGGCCGACCTCGCCGCGCCGGTTCGCGCGCATCTTGGTGGTCGCGGTGTCGACGCGGACGCCGACGCCGAGGTTGTTGATCAGCCGTCGCAGCGCCTCGCCACCGCCGAGGTCGATCTGGGTGGACATCAGGTGGGTGCCGAACTGGATCACGGTCGTGTTGGCGCCGAGCGCCTGGAGCGCGCCGGCGGCCTCGAGCCCGAGCAGCCCGCCGCCGATGACCGCGCCGCGGACCGGGCGCTTCCAGCGGGCGGCCTGTTCCTCGACCCAGCCGCGCAGCGCGGCGACGTCGTCGACGGTGCGGTAGACGAAGACGCCGGGCAGGTCCGCACCGTCGATGGGCGGCACGGTGGCGCGCGAACCCGTGGCGAGCACGAGCTGGTCGTAGGGCCACACGCGCCCGTCGGAGGTCGTCACCTGGCGCGCGTCGCGGTCGACGTCGACCACGGGCGCGCCGCGGACCAGGGTCACCAGCGGGTCGGCCCACAGGTCCGGCGAGCCGATGGCGAGGTCCTCGGGGTGGCGGCCCGAGAAGTAGGACGTGAGGGCCACGCGGTCGTACGGTGCGCGCGGCTCCTCCGCGAGGACCGTCACCCGCCAGGTGCCCTCGGAGTCGCGGTCACGCATCGCCTCGACGAGCCGCTGGGCCACCATCCCGCCGCCGACGACGACGAGGTGCTGGGATCCGTGCTGCTCGATCGGGGGTGTCGCCATCGCTGCCTCCAGGTGGTTCGACCCAACCGGGCCGCTGGCGACGACGCTACGAGTGCCGTGTTTCCACGGCGGTCACGCGGGCGTTACCTGCGTGGAACCTTCTGCGCACACCGCCGGCACCCGCGGTGTGAGTTCGTCAGGGCGTGCGGCGGCGCAGGGTGTTCGCGCCGACGACCACGGCGACCACGATGAAGCCCGCGATCACGGCGACGTCGCTCCAGATCGCGCTCACGTCGGGGTTGCGGGCGAGCGTCTGCATCGCGTCGACGCCATAGGTCAGCGGCAGGACGTTCGAGATGGCGTGCAGCACGCCGGGCATCTGGTCCCGCGGCATGACCAGCCCGCACAGGATGAGCTGCGGGAAGATGGTCGCCGGCATCATCTGCACGGCCTGGAACTCGGTGCGCGCGAGCGCCGAGGCGGCGAGGCCCAGGGCGGTGCCGAGGACGGCGTCGAGCACCGCGACGAGGGCGAGCGCCCACAGCGGGCCCTGGACGTCCATCCCGTACACCCCGACGGTGACGGTCACCAGGACCACGGCCTGGACCGCGGCGACGACGCCGAACGCGATCGCGTAGCCGCCGACCACGTCGCCGCGCCGCACGGGCGTCGTCATCAGGCGTTCGAGCGTGCCGCTGAGCCGCTCGCGCAACATGGTCACGCTCGTGACCAGGAACATCACCGTCAGCGGGAAGATCCCGAGCAGGGTGGGTCCGATCGTGTCCAGGACGAGGCCCCCCTTGAACATCCACGAGACCAGGCCGAGGAGCAGCACCGGGAGCAGCACGATCAGCGCGATCGTGCGGGGATCGTGCCGGACCTGGCGCAGCACGCGCGTGGAGGTCGCGAGGACCAGCGGCGCGGCCATCAGGCACCTGCCTCGACGAGCGAGAGGAACGCATGCTCGACGTCGACTGCGCCGGTGCGTTGCAGCAGCTCGGGGAGGGTGGCGTCGGCGAGCAGGCGTCCGTCGCGCATGAGCAGCAGGCGGTCGCAGCGGGCCGCCTCGTCCATCACGTGACTCGAGACGAGAAGCGTGGCGCCGGTGGCCGCGACCCGCGCGAACAGGTCCCAGAGGTCGCGCCGGAGCACCGGGTCGAGTCCGACGGTGGGTTCGTCCAGAACGAGCAGGCGCGGGGTGCCGAGCAACGCGATCGCGAGGGAGACCCGCGACTTCTCCCCGCCGGAGAGCGTCACGACGCGCCGGTTTGCGGCGGCGGTGAGGTCGACGGAGTCGAGGACCCGGGCGATGTCGTCGGCCCCGACGCCGAGCAGGGTCGCGAAATAGCTGACGTTCTCGGTGATCGACAGGTCGGGGTAGACGCTGGGCGCCTGGGTCACGTAGCCGACCTCGTGGCGCAGGGTGGCGTCGCCGGCCGCGCGCCCGAGGACCTGGACCGTGCCGCCCGCGACGATCTGGACTCCGACGATCGCGCGCATGAGGGTCGTCTTGCCGCTGCCGCTCGGTCCGAGCAGGCCGACGACCTCGCCCGCGTTGACCTGGAGGTCGAGGCCGGGGATGACCTCGGTGCCACCCCGCACCACGCGCAGCCCGCTGATGCGGATCACGTCGGTGCTGCGGTGCGCACCTCGACCGTGCGGCTCCACAAGTGCCGTGTCATCCTGTTTCTTCATGTGAGGAATCATGCTCCTTCCGGGGTGGTGGGCGCAAGGGGAACTCGGTCAGGGACCCCCGTCGAGCAGGCGCTGAATGTTCGGGGCCAGCCAGCGCGCGATGGTCTCCTCGCTGGCCGAGGCGAGCGGCTCGAGGTGCAGGACGTACCGCACCATCGCGAGGCCGACGACGTTCGCGGCGATCAGCTCCGCGCGCAGCTCGCGCTGCTCCCCCGCCAGTCGGGGCGCGATGGCGCCGATCAGCTCGGCGGTGAGGAACTCGGCCAGCGCCCCGCCGGTCGGACCGCTCGACGACGCCGCGGCGATCAGCGCCCGCATGCGCTGGCGCCCGACCTCGGTGTCCCACACGCTGAAGAACATGGCGACCAGGCGCTGACCGATGTCATCCGGGCCGCCCGTGTCCAGGACCCGGCCCAGCAAGTCTCCCGGACGACCCGGCAGCTCGTTGATCACGGCGAACAGGTCGGACTTGGTGCCGAAGTAGTGCCGGACGAGCGCGGGGTCGACGCCCGCACGCCTGGCCACGGCCCGCCCGCTGGTCGCGTCGTAGCCCCGCTCGGCGAACTCCGCGCGCGCGGCGGCCAGGATGGCCGCGCGGGTGTCCTCACCGGCCGGACGAGGGCCACGCGCCCGCGGGAGGGGAGAACCGTCGCTCATTCCGGCACGGTACCGCCGCGCGTGGTGCGGGGTGTGGTTGGACGGGTCGGGCCGGCGGGCGCGGTGAGGTTCTTGCTGGCGGTTCGGTGTTTCCGCCGGGGGCTCCCAAGGCTCATCGTGAGCGTTGGCGCAGGTGGGTGGGCACAAGCGATGCTGCCGAGGGAGGATGTCAGTGGCTCGGTCTACTGTGGCACACATGTTCGAATACGAGGGTTTCGAGGCGGGGAACGAGGCTTCCGACGAGCCGCGCGATCGGCGTCCGGGCGGCGCTCGGACGCCTGGTGCTGGTGTGCAGGCGGGCGCCGTTGCGGCCGGCGTCGCCAGCGGGCAGCTCGGGTCGAGTGTGGATCTGGTGTTGGAGCGTCTGTTCAAGGG
>NZ_DATCNW010000153.1:0-6646 GCF_036565025.1 Pengzhenrongella sp. | reverse complement strand
CTTCGACGCCGCCCTGGCCCGGGTTCTGAAGGCCGCGCAGGCGGCCGGCATCGTCGCCGGGATCCACACCGCGAACGGCGAGATCACCGCGCAGCGCATCGCGCAGGGCTTCACGTTCGTCTCGGTCGCCTCCGACCTGACGCACCTCGAGCAGGTCGCTGCCGCGCACCTGAAGACCGCGCTCGGCGGCAACGCGTGAGCACGTCCGAGCTCGCCGCCGAGCCGCTCGCCGCCGGGCCGCTCGCGACCGACGGCGTGCTCCGCCGGGTCCCGGGCGACCCGGCGCGGTGGTCGGCGTACCTGCCGGCGCCCACCGTCCAGAGCCACGCGGCCAATCTGGCGCGGCTGCCCGGCGGGGACCTCGGCTGCGTGTGGTTCGGCGGCACCCAGGAGGGCATCGGCGACATCGTGGTGTGGTTCTCGCGCCTCGCCCCCGGCGCCGAGGTGTGGTCGGCACCGGTTCAGCTCTCCGACGACCCGACCCGCTCCGAGCAGAACCCCGTCCTGTTCACGGCGCCCGGCGGCGCCGTCTGGCTGCTGTACACGGCCCAGCTCGGGGGCAACCAGGACACCGCCGAGGTGCGTCGCCGCATCTCGACCGACGACGGCCGCACGTGGGGACCGGTCCGGACGCTGCTGCCGGCCGGCCCGGGCGGCGGCGTCTTCGTGCGGCAGCCGATCACGGTGCTGCGATCGGGGCGCTGGCTGCTGCCGGTGTTCCGCTGCGGCACTGTCCCCGGCAAGGCCTGGGTCGGCGACCGGGACACGAGCTCGGTGTTCGTCTCGGACGACCAGGGAGCCGCCTGGCGCGAGGTCCCGGTGCCGGACAGCGTCGGGCGCGTGCACCCGGGCGTCGTGCAGCTCGCGGACTCGAGCCTGCTCGCGCTCTTCCGCAGCCGGTGGGCGGACAGCATCTACGAGTCCAGGTCGACCGACGACGGCGAGACGTGGACCGTGCCCGTGGCGACCGAGCTGCCCAACAACAACTCCTCCCTCCAGGTCACCACGCTCGACGACGGCCGCCTCGCGCTCGTCTTCAACTCCGCCAGCGCAGCGGACGCGACCGCGCGGCGGGTCTCGTTGTACGACGAGATCACCGACGGAGGCCTCGCCGCCGACGACGCCGACGACGGCCCCAACCTCGTGGCGCCCGGGTCCGAGCCCGAGCCCGGGCCCGACGAGGCCGGGCCGACCGCCTTCTGGGGTGCCCCGCGTGCCCCGATGACGCTCGCGATCTCCGCCGACGGCGGCAGGACGTGGCCCGAGCGGCGCAACCTCGACGTCGGGGACGGCTACTGCCTCACCAACAACTCCCGCGACGGCCTCAACCGGGAGCTCTCCTACCCGTCGATCCTGCAGGCGCCCGACGGCGACCTGGACGTCGCCTACACCTATCACCGGCAGGCCATCAAGCACGTCCGGGTGGCGTCCTCGTGGGTCGCGCGGGGCGAGCCGTGACGGCCCCGGCCGCCGATCGGGACCGGGCCGGCGCTCCGCTCGCCGTCGTGACGGGTGCCAGCTCGGGCATCGGGCTCGCCGTCGTGCAGCGGCTCCTCGCGGACGGCTGGCGGGTCCTCGGCGCGAGCCGCCGCCGGCCGGCTGTCGACCATCCGGACTTCACCTGGCGGCGGACGGACCTCGCCAGCCCGGCCGACGTCGGCGCCCTCCTCGACGCGGTGCCCGCGCTGGACGCCGTCGTGCATGCGGCGGGGGTGCTCCGGGCCGCTCCGCTGGGGGCCCTGTCCGCCGAGGTGGGCGAGCAGCTGTGGCGGCTGCACGTGCAGGCGCCGACCCAGCTGGTGAACGGTCTCGTCGGCCGGCTGCGTGACGGCGGGCGGATCGCGCTGATCGGCAGCCGGACGTCGTCGGGCGCCGCGGGCAAGAGCCAGTACGCCGCGAGCAAGGCCGCGCTCGTGGGGCTCGCCCGGTCCTGGGCGATGGAGCTCGCGCCGCGGGGGATCACCGTCAACGTGGTCGCGCCCGGGCCGACCGATACGCCCATGCTCGTCGACCCCGAGCGGGCGCACCTGCCGGCCCGCACCCCGCCGCTCGGCCGGTTCGTGCAGCCGGGCGAGGTCGCCGGCCTGGTGGCCTACCTGCTCGGCCCGGACGGCGGCTCCCTCACCGGCCAACAGCTCGTGGTGTGCGGGGGTGCGTCCCTGTGAGCACACGGATCGTGCGCACGATCGGCGTGGTCGCGGACGACCTGACCGGCGCCGGCGACTCGATCGCGCCGTTCGCCGCGGCGGGCTGGCGGGTCGACCTCCAGCTGACCGCGGCGGCGATCGATCCCTTGGACAGCGCCTCGAGGGTCGTCGCGCTCACCACCGGCGCCCGGGCCGCCCTGGACGCGGAGGCGGCAGCGCGGACCGCGACCGCCGCGGCGGCCCTGGCCCGTGCGCGGGTCGACCGGCTCGTGCTGAAGATCGACTCGACCATGCGCGGCTCGGTGGCGGCGCAGCTCCGCGGCGGCCTCGACGGCTGGCTCCCGGGCGCGTTCGCCGTGCTCTGCCCGGCCTACCCCGAGCACGGTCGCACGGTCGACGCGAACACCGTCCGCGTCGACGGCGCCCTGCTCGAGACCTCCGCGAGCGCGGCAGATCCCGTGACGCCCGTGCGCTCCAGCACGATCGCATCGCTGGTCCCGGGCAGCGTCCACCTCCAGCTCCCCGCGAGCGGCGAGCGGGACGCGGATGGGTTCGCCCGGGCGCTGGGAGCTCTTGCGGCGGACCTTCGGGGCGCCTCGCCCGTGCTCGCGGTCGACGCCACCACGACGGCCGACCTCGACTTCCTCGCGGTGGTGATCGGCCGGCTGGACGCCCGCGCGGTCGCCGTCGGTTCGGCCGGCCTGACCCAGGCGCTCGCCCGCGGGTGGGCCCCGCCGGTTCCCGCCGCGCGCCCGCCGGTTCGGGGCGACGGCGGCCCCGCCCGGATCCTGGTCGTCGTCAGCTCCCTGCACGACGTCGCGCGCGGACAGGTCGCCGCGTTGCTGCGCGAGCAGGCGGCGGCCCTCACGCCCGACCGCGTCGTGGTCGTCACCGCCCCGGCCACCCCGGTCGACGGCGCGAACGCGGCCGGGATCGCCGACGCGATGGCTCGAACCGTCGCCGGCCACCTCGCGCGCGGGGCCTTCACGGCCCTCGTGCTCGTCGGCGGCGACGGCGCGCTGGCGACCCTGCGCCGCCTCGACGCGACCTCGGTACGGGTCACGGGGTCGCTCGCCGACGGCGTGCCGTACGGCACGGTGCGCGGCGGGACGGCCGAGGGCCTCGCGGTCGTGACCAAGTCCGGCGGCTTCGGCGAACCCGACGCCCTGATCGACATCGTGCAGGCCCTCACCACGGGCGCACCTGAGCCCCACCAGAAAAGGACAACATCATGACCAAGCCCGTGCTCGCGGTAACCCTCGGAGACGTCGCCGGCATCGGACCGGAGATCACCGCCAAGACGCTCCTGTTGCACCCGGACCTGCGCGAAGAGTGCGTGCCGGTCGTCGTCGGCGACCTCGACGCGATGCGCCGCGGGGTCGGGCACGCGGGCCTCGACCCCGCCGTCGTCCGGGTGATCACCGACCCGCGCGCGGCCACGAACGATCCGGCGATCATCGAGCTCCTCCAGACGGGGGAGTCCCTCGCCGACGTGCCGACCGGCGAGCTGAGCCCGCTCGCCGGCGCCGGCTCGTACCACTTCGTGGTGGAGGCGTGCCGGCTCGCGAAGGCCGGCCTGGTCGACGCGATCGTCACTGCTCCGCTCAACAAGGCGGCGATGCAGGCCGGCGGGCACCACTGGCCGGGTCACACCGAGCTGCTCGCGCACGAGTTCGGCGTGGCGAACTTCAGCCTCGTGCTGTCGGCCGGTGACCTGTACTTCTTCCACCTCACGACGCACGTCTCGCTGCGCCGGGCGATCGAGGACGTCACGCCGGAGCGCACCGACGACGTGCTCACGCTCGTCGGCGCGTTCACCAAGGCGCTCGGCAAGCCCGACGAGCCGATCGGGCTGGCCGGCCTGAACCCGCACGCCGGGGAGGGGCGCCTCTTCGGCGACGAGGACGCCGACATCCTCGAGCCCGCCGTCGCGCGTGCCCGGGCCCGCGGGCTGAACGCGCACGGGCCGATCCCTGCCGACGCCCTGATCCCGGCGGCCGTGCGCGGCAAGTGGAACCTGGTGATCGCCTGCTATCACGACCAGGGTCACGCGCCGTTCAAGGCCGTCTACGGCGACGACGGCGTGAACATCACCGTCGGGCTACCGGTCGTACGGGTCTCGGTAGACCACGGGACGGCGTTCGACATCGCCGGCCAGGGCCTCGCCCGCGAGGCGAGCCTCGTGCTGTCGTGCCGGCGAGCCGCCCAGCTCGCGCCGGGCTGGGACCACGTGTGGAAGACCGCGCGCCAGAGCGAGGCAGCCCGCGCGGCCGTCCGGTAGGGGCCGGGCTATTCCACTGGGACGTCGGCGAGCAGCACGACCGCCCCGTCGAAGCTGGTGGTGGACGCGATCCGCCTGCCCGCCGCGTCGAAGACCGCCGCCGTCCCGTGGCTCGTGCTGCGCACCAGGGGCACCCCGGTCATGACCGGTGCCCAGACGGCGAGGCCGTCGTGCAGGTCGGCGAACTCGCGCCAGTCGTTCGACGGCGCCGCGAGCACCCCACCGTGCGTGGCGACCGCGCGCCGGTAGTCGGAGAAGTCGAGGTCGTAGCAGGCGGACACGGGCAGCGGGCCGTCGACCTCGAGCGGAGGCTGGCGGCTGGGCTGGGCCGGTTCCCCGCCACGCAACGGGTGCCGCTTGTCGTACTCGTCGACGACGTCGCCCCGGGGGTCGACCACGAGCAGCCGGTTGCGCGTCTGGTCCTCGTCGAAGAGGCCCGCGACGAACGTCGTGGAGTTCGCCGAGGCCCAGCGGCGCAGCGTCTGTTCCCACTGGGCGCCTTGTTCTCCGTGGACGAACGCCACGGTTTCCGGCAGCACCACGAGCTCGGCCCGTCCCGGGCGGCCCGCCACACGAGCGGTTCGTAGGCCGCGACGACCTCCTCGAACCTGGCGCGATGCTCCTGTGCGGGGAGCGCCTCGCTGGTGGCTGCCAGGTCGCGCGAGACGGCCGCGACGCGCACCCGGGTCGCGGTGTCAGCTCGCCAGCGGGCACGGCGGTAGCTCACGCGACCGTAGAGCACGGCAGCCAGGACGAGGACGAGCGCGGCTCCCGCCGCGACGACATCGGCCGCCGTTTCGGTGAGCAGACCCGTGACCGCCAGGAAGGGCACCGTGCCCGCGGCGGCGAGCACCACCGGGATCAGGTGCGGGGAGCCGAGCCGCGCGATGTGCGCGATCGGCGACGACCGCTGAACCGTTTGGAGCAGGAGCGTCGCGGTGCGCCCGCTGGTCGCGACCGGCAGCGAGTTCGCGAGCAGGACCGTGCCGGGCACGGCCGCGAGGCCCCACACGGGGTTGCCGTCCGGCCACAGCCACGCGCCGAGCACACCGGCGACCGCCCAGATCGCGCCGCTGAAGGCACTGATGGCGCGTTCCATCGGGCGGTTGAAGGGGTACTTGCCGACGATGGCCGGGATCCCGGCCACGATCCCGAAGGCGAGGCCGCCAAGCGCGGCGGCGGCGGGCGGGCTGAGGTAGAGCATCACCGCGAGCGGCGTGAGCATGATCCAGCGCACCCAGCCGACGGCCCAGGCGGTCCAGACGAGGGCGCCGCTCGCTGCGCCGAGCGCGGCCGCGATCGCAGCGGCGAGCAGGAAGGAGAGGACGGCATCCATCGTGGTTCCTTTCACGCACCGTGCCCTCGGACCCGAGGCTTCCGTCACGTTGTAACGTAACGCCGGACCGTTACGCTGTCCACCATGGGAAGACCGCGGGAGCATGGCGAAGCCATCGGCCGCGAGCTGCTGGCGGTGGCGGCCCAGGTGCTGGCGAGCGAGGGTGCCGACGCCGTCACGATCCGCCGGCTGGCCGACGAGGTCGGCACCACGACGCGCGCCATCTACACCGTGTTCGGCGGGCGGCAGGGGGTGTTCGAGGCGCTGTACCGGCAGGCCGTCGAAGGGATGGTCGAGCGGCACGAGCTCGTCGCGAGGTTCGACGACCCGCTCGAGGAGATTCTCGCGCTGGCGCTCGCCTATCGCGCCGGGGCAATGGCGCACCCCAGCCTGTACGGCCTGCTCTTCCCCGGGTCGGTGCCCGAATTCCGGTCGGGCCGCCAGGATGCGCGCTACGCCCGCCGCAGCTTCGACCGGGTCCGCGCGACGGTCGAACGGGGCATTCTGGCGGGGACCTTTCCTTCGCGCGACCCCGTCGCGACGACGGTCGGCCTGTGGGCCGCGGTGCACGGGCTGGCCTCGCTCGAGCTGCTCGGGGTGCTCGGAGCGGATGCGCTGGCCGTGCCCGTCTGGCGGGAGACGATGCGGTCGCTGCTCACCGGGTTCGCGGCACCGCCCGGCGTCGACCGTCCGCTCGCGGCGTCGACCGTCCGCTCGGGTACGAGCTCGCACCCGCGCGGGTCGCGGTGATCGGGATGACCCAGCAGTGAGTGCTGGCATGCATGTGCCGCCACATCACCCCTAACCTCCCCTGCCTCCCCTGCCCCCCCTGACCCCCCTAACGTCCGAGCGTTGACGTCCTATAGGACGTCAACGCTCGGA
>NZ_DATCNW010000152.1:0-19127 GCF_036565025.1 Pengzhenrongella sp. | reverse complement strand
CGCGGATCGTGAGCCACAGCTCCCCGCCGCGGGTCCGCGCCGCCTCGGCTGCCGCCAGGATCGCGGTCGGCAGCTCGGCGATGCCGTCCGTGCCGGCCTCGACGTCCCGGACCTGGAGGGTCCCCGCACCGACCTCGGTCCCGTCCAGCTCGAGCGTCCAGCCGAACGCGAGGTGGTCGGTGCCCAGCACCCCGTAGTGGTTGCCCACGACCAGCGCGAGGCCACCGCCGTCGTCGTCGTGCACGGCCATGCGGACCGGCTCGACGACCTTCTTGAACTCGAGCAGGGCCGGTGAGGGGGTCCGGTCGGGGAACACGAGGCCGTCGGCGACGAAGTTGCCGTCGTGCAACTCCTCGCCGAAGTCGCCGCCGTACGCGTAGAACTCCCGCTGCTCGCCGTCGGCCCCGACCGTCCGCTGCGCGACGCCGTGGTCGATCCACTCCCACACGAACCCGCCGTGCAGGCGGCCGTGCTCCTCGAACAGCTCCTGATACTCCGCGAGCCCGCCCGGGCCGTTGCCCATCGCGTGCGCGTACTCGCACTGCACGAACGGCAGGTTCCGGCGGTGCGCGTCGTTCGCGGGGTCGACCGTCGGCTCCTCGGCGCCGCGCCCGATCGCGGCAACCTCGTTGTGGTCGGCGTACATGCGGGAGTACACGTCGACGTAGGAGGAGTCCCAGTCGCCCTCGTAGTGCACGAACCGGCTCGGGTCACGGTCCTTGACCCAGCGGGCCATCGACGCGAGGTTGCGACCGTGGCCGGCCTCGTTGCCCAGGGACCAGGCGATGATGCTCGGGTGGTTCTTGTCCCGCTCGACGGTGCGCTCGATCCGGTCCAGCAGGGCCGGCTCCCAGCGCGGGTCGTCGCTCGGGTTGCCGCGCCATCCGTTCGGCTCGAAGCCGTGCGTCTCGAGGTCGCACTCGAGGAAGACCCACAGCCCGTGCTCGTCGCACAGGTGGAGGAACTCCTTGGTCGGCGGGTAGTGGCTCGTGCGCACGGCGTTGACGTTGTTGCGCTTCATGAGCAGGACGTCGGCGAGCATCGTCTCGTGGTCCAGGGTCCGACCGGTGACCGGGTGCCACTCGTGCCGGTTCACGCCGCGCAGCAGCAGGGGCCGGCCGTTGACCGTGATCCGGTCCCCGTCGATGCGCACCGTGCGGAACCCGATCCGCAGGTCGAGGCGCTCGGTGGCCGTGTGGAGGGTCGCCGCGTACAGGCGCGGAACCTCCGCGCTCCAGGGCTCGACCCCGGGCAGGTCGTGCTGCACCGCGGCGTCGACGTCGACCAGCCCGAGCTCGGGGATGCTCAGGCGGGCCGGCACGGAGGTGTCCACGACGACCCGCCCGGCGCCCGTGGCGAGGTCCCAGTCGGCGTGCACGAAGTGGTCGTCGATCCCGCCCGCCGGCCTCGCGAGCACCCGCACCGAGCGGAAGATCCCCGACAGCCACCACATGTCCTGGTCCTCGAGGTAGCTCGCGGCCGACCACTGGTGCACCCGGACGGCGAGCGTGTTCACCCCGGGCCGGAGCACGGGCGTCAGGTCGAACTCCGTGACCAGCCGGCTGCCCGTCCCGTGCCCGAGTCGCACCCCGTTGCACCACACCACAAAGGACGAGTCGACGCCCTCGAAGCGCAGCACGGTGCGTTCGGCGTCCCAGCCGTCGGTGAGTTCGAACGTGCGCCGGTACTCCCCGGTCGGGTTCGCTTGCGGGACCCGCGGCGGGTCGACCGGGAACGGATAGAGCACGTTCGTGTACGCCGGGGCGCCATAGCGGGGCGCGCCGGGGACCCCGATCATCTGCCAGCAGCTGGGCACACCGATGCGGTCCCACGCCGCGTCGTCGAGGTCGGGCGCCTCGAGTCCGACGGTCAGGTCGTGCACTCCCGCGGCGAGCCGGAACGCCCACTCGCCGTCGAGGTCGAGCACCCCGGCGTCGGAGCTCGCGGACGCGCGTGCGGCGAGGCGCCCGGATCCCGGGGACACATCCTCGATATAGGACACGTCGATGGAGGACGAGTCACTGGAGGACACATCGGCTGCGGGCTGCTCGGGGTACATCGGTGTACTCATGGCCCAACTCTCTCAACACCGGGCGCTCCCGCGCCGCACCCGTCTCAAGTGTCGGGCGCCCCGAACGGGCTCGACTGCCCCGAATGCGGGACTTCGGCTGTGCGAATCGCCCGAATGGCAGCCAAAGTCCCGCACTCGCGCCGATCGCGCGGGGGCATTCCTGTTGCCGGGACCCTGGGGCGGCAATAGGTTGCGACCTAGCTCTCGGCTCCCGACCTTCGTGAAGGACGCCCCATGGCCGGACCGGTTCGTTCCTACGCCGACGTCGTCGTAGCCGCCCTCGGCGGCCCCGGAGATCCGACCGTCGCGTCGCTGCTCACCGCCGCGGACGGCCTGGACACCGCCCTCGGCGCGCCGGCGACCCTCGATCAGGCCCTCGCGGACTGGCGCGCGGCCACCGACGCCCTGCGCGGCCGGCTCGTCGCGTACCTGCTGGGCAAGATCCCGGTCCCCGCACTGCCCCTGCTGGACCCGGGCGAGGGTTGGGGCGCTCCCGACGGAATTCGCCTGGACGCCTCGTTCGGGCCGCTCGGCCTGCACGTCGAGGCTCCCGCCCTGCGCCTGGCCGACCCGCGCGACGCCGCCGCGCCGCAGCTCGTCATCGGGCCGCTGCCGCCGAACGCGGTCAGCGCACACCTCGACGCCGGGCCGGTCGTCGGCGACGGGTCGATCGCCGTCCTGCCCGACGGCGTCGACGGCGCCCTGTCCCTGCACCTCGGGGTGATCGAGGTCGCCGCGCTCGCGAGCCTGCGCCGCGCGGGCTCGCAGCCGTCGTTCGCGACGGTGTTCGCGGCGGGTTTCACCCCCGGGATCCAGGTCGGCTTCGGCTTCCAGCTGTCCCGCATCGGCGGCGTCGTGGGCATCAACCGGAGCGTGGACGTGCCCGCGCTGGCCGCCAAGCTGCGCGACGGCAGCGCCGGGGAGGCGCTGTTCCCGCTCGATGTCGGCGACAGCGCGCGGCGAGCCCTGGTGGCCCTCGAGGCGATCCTGGTCCCTCGTGTCGGCGCCTCGGTGGCCGGTCCGACCCTGCGGCTGTCCTGGCTGGAGATCGCCGGCCAGGGCTTCTGCTCCCTGGACATCGGCGTCCTCGTCGAGCTGCCCGGGCCCCAGCGGATCGTCATCGTCGGCATCGCGCGGGCCGGCATCCCCCCGGTCCTCAAGCTGCGGGTCGACGTCGTCGGCGTCATCGACTTCGCGCAACGGCTGCTGAGCGTGGACGCGAGCCTCGTCGACAGCGGGCTGCTCGGCATCTTCACGATCTACGGCGACCTCGCCTTCCGCCAGTCGTGGGGCAGCCCGGGCTACACGGTGCTCTCGGTCGGCGGCTTCTACCCGGGCTTTCGCCCCGAACCGGCGAACATCCCGCCGCTGCGCCGGCTCGGGTTCCACCTGGACCTGCCGGTGCCGGGCATCGAAGTGCGGGCCGAGGGGTACCTCGCGGTCACGTCGAACACGGTCCAGCTCGGCGGCTACTTCGAGGCCGGGATCGAGGCGGGCGGCTGCGGCGCGCACGGTTTCCTCGCCGTCGACGCGATCGTCCAGTTCACGCCGTTCCACGTGCACGCCGAGGTCAGCGCCGGGTTCGAGGTCGAGGTCTTCGGGCTGACCTTCGGCGGCATCCGCCTGGACGGCACCCTGGACGGTCCCGGCCCGGTCACCATCTCCGGGCGCCTGACGGTCGAGACGTTCCTGCACGACTTCCACTTCCACGAGACGTTCACCTTCGGCAGCTCGGACAGTCCCCCGGCCGTCCCGCCCAACCGGGCCGCCGACCTGCTGCGGCGCGAGGAGATCCGGCCGGGCGCGCTGCACGCCGTCGGCGGCCCGGACCGGGAGGTCGTGCTCGCGCCGCTGCCGGTGCCCCCGACGCTCGCGCTCGTGCTGCCCCGCGGCGGCGTCGCCTGGCAGCAGAAACGGGTCCCGCTGACGATCCCCATCGACCGGCTCGACGGCGCGCCGCTCGGCAGCAACCAGCGGGTCACCGCCACGGTCCCGCAGCAGACCTCGGGCGTCGGCGACCTGTTCGCACCCGGGTCCTTCATCACGCTCAGCCAGGCCGAGGCGCTCAACCGCCCGGCCTTCGAGCAGCTCCCCGCCGGCGTGATCTCCGCGGGCGGCCCCGACCTGCTCGGCGCCGCGCGCCCGCAGACCACCAAGCCGCGGGTGTTCCGCAAGGTGCGCGACGAGGGGTGGGGCGACCTCGGGATCCTGGTGGGCGTCGCGCTCGAGCTGCCCGGGATCCTGATGTCGATGGTGGCCGCGCGCGACACGACCCCGGCGCTCGCCACGACGACGCCCCTGGTCACGGTGGGGACCGAGACCTGGGTCAGCACGTCCGACGGCGTGCGGCACGACAGCGCGACCGGTGCCCACCAGGCGGCCCGGGTGAGCCCGGACCCGCGCGCGTTCGCCGTCGCCGAACCCGACCTCGTGTCCGCCGTGAGCCTGGCGGGCCTCTGATGAACGACTTCGTCGCGTGGCAGCGGCCCGCGGTGTACGCCCTGGCCACCGATCCCCCGACGTCCGCCCGGCTCGCCGCCGACCTGCCGATCACCCTGCACGACGACGACGGCGACCTGGCGCCCGCGCCCGCGTCCTTCCTGCTCGCCGGTCCGGGCGACGTGGCCAACCTCGCGGGCGGGCAGATCACCGGCCGCCGCCCGCATCCCGGCTGCATCGACGCCGAGGCGACGATGATGGCCCACGTCGAGCTCGCGACGCCCGACCTGCCCTGGCGGTACTCGCCGCAGCCGCAGGCCGCGGGCCTCGTGGCGGTCCGCCCCTGGCTGGTCCTCGTGGTCGGCACCCCCGCCGAGGTGACCCGGCTGGCCGACGGCCGGGTCCGGCTGACCTCGGGCGAACAGTTCGAGGGCAAGACCCTGTTCGACTGGCACCCGCTGACCGACGCGCACCGGTGGGCGCACGTGCACACGATCGTCGACCACTCGCCGTTCTCTCGGATCATCAGCCCGCGCAAGCTCGACACCGGCCAGGACTACGTGGCCGCGCTCGTCCCCTGCTGGCGGGCCGTGCTCAACCCCGATGGCACCAGCACCCTCGCCGACTCGTGGCCGGGCGGCGCCGGGACCGTGACGCTGACGTGCTTCGACAGCTGGGGCTTTCGCACCACGACCGAGCAGGGCGACTTCGCGTCGATCGCGCAGCGGCTCGAGCCGCTCAGCGACGACGACCAGACCCTGCTCGCCGAGAAGCAGTTCGGCCGGGCGCGGGTGACGATCGGCCCGGTGCCCGGCACGGTCCTCGCCGCCGGAGCGGCGCTGACGGTCGTGCCCAAGGACGGCGAGCCGCCGGTCGCCGACCCCCTCCCCGCGGACGTCGCCGCCACGATCGAGGCGCTCGCCAGCGACCTCACCGACGCCGGCCGGTGGGTGCTCACGGTCCCCCGCTACGACGTCCCCTGGCACCCCGGGCCGGTCGAGGGCGAGGACTGGCAGTGGCCGCCGCCGGGCGACGACGTCGTGCCGGACGGGTGGCGCCGCGAGATGCGGGCCGACCCCCGCCACCGTGGCGCGGCCGGCCTGGGCGCCTGGGTCGCGATCGCCTGGCAGGACCGGATCGCCGACGGCGCCGCCCGGCAGGCAGCCGCGGTGGCCGCCGCCGCCCAGCGGATCCGGCACCTCACCCTCGGCCTGCGCGCGGCGCGCAGCCTGTGGAACCGGCGCGTCCCGACCGACTCCCTCGCCCGGCTCGCTACCCTCGCGCCGCTGCTCGGGCGGATGCCGGTCGACGGCGCCGGCAGCGCGCTGGGTACGCTCGCCGACCGGACCCCGGCGCTGGCCCCCGCCCTGTTCAGCAGCGCGGCCCGGCGGATGCTGCGGCGGCGCGGGCCGCTCGCGCGGGCCGCGCAGCCCGGCGCGACCTCGCTGCCCGGACTGATCGTCGCAGCGAACCGCTGCCCCGACCCGCAGAAGCTGTCCGACGGCGAGCACCGGATCCTGCGGGCGCTGGCCGACCCGGGCTCCGTCGAGCACCTCGCGGGAGCGTTGCGCGAGCGGGCGGACGAGGTCCTCACGCAGTTCTACGACAACGCCGACACCGCGGGGCCGGTCGCGCAGACCCTGCGCGAGGACCCCCATGTCCTGCTCGACCTGCTCGACGCCGTCCGCGGCGAGCCCCCCGTCTCGTCCTGCTCACCGCTGGCGGACCTCGGGGCGTTCGCGGACTCGGTCGCCAAGGGGATCGACCCGACGGTCGCCCGCCCGGTCGTCGTCGCGCGAGTGCTCGGGACCATCGGCGGGCTGCGCGCACCGTTCCTGGCCGAGCCCGACGTGTCCCCCGAGATCGACATCCCGCTGTGGAAGTTCCTGTCGGACAACTCCCCCGACTGGCTGCTGCCCGGGTCCGGGGACATCCCGCCGGACCGGGTGCTCGCGGTGGCGACCAACCCGCCGTTCGTGGACGCCGTGCTGCTCGGGGCGAATGTGCAGACGCTCGGGGAGCTGCGCTGGCGCAACCTGCCGATCACGACCCGCTGGACGCCGTTGCGCAGGTTCTGGCAGCGGGTCAACGTCGCGGCGGGCGGGGTCGCGACCGACATCCGGCCGGTCGTCGCGCTGAACACCGACCTCCCGCTGTGGCCGGACGCCTCGCCGCTGGGTGACCTCACCCACCTGGCCGACCCGAGCCACGGCGCGAACCTCGTCGTCGTGCTGCACACCGAGCTGTTCCGGCGGTATCCCGCGACCCTCGTCTACCTGGTCAAGAACGCCGGCGGCGCGACGCCGTGGGCCGGCGTCCCGGAGGTCGACACGGGCCCCAACCCCGGCAACCCGCCCCCGCACCGGGACTACCCCTCGTTCAGCGGGACCCTCACCCCCGACCTGGTGTTCTTCGGGTTCGGCGTGCCGCCATCGGCCGGGCTGGACCACTGGCTGGTGCTCGAGGAGCCGCCGCCGGGCTACCGGTTCGCGTACACGCCCGGGGACGCGTCCCCCGAGGGCGCGACGTTCGCCGAGCACACCTTCGACCCGCCCGTCCGCGTCTTTCTAGGGAACCTGCTGTGACCACGAAAGCACCGCCTCTCGGGATGACGTCATGACAGCACGACGCGACGAGCGCGAGACGGCGCGGCGGGCCCGCGCCGTCGGCCTGCAACGGGCCGCCAAGGCGGCCGCCGACCTGGCCGCGATCCCCGGCTGGCTGCTGGTCGGGGATCCGGGCCGGCTGGACGACGCCGGGCTGCGCGCCCAGGCCGAGTCCGCGGTCGCCCTGCGCGCGGGGCTCGACGAGATCCACCGCGGGGTCGCGGCGCTCGACGCCGAGCTGGACGCCCTCGACGGGAAGCGCAAGGAGAGCATCTTCCTCTTCCTCGAGTGGTCGAGCTGGCTCGAGTCCCTCGCGGACGCGCAGAGCCTGCTGGACCAGCTCAGCCCCGACCCGCGCCGGCTCTTCGCCGGTCCGGTGCCGGCGATGACCCTCGCCACGGCCCAGCGCATCCTCGACGTGATCGCCGCGAACGGCGGCCACGTCGGGGACGGCCAGACGTTCGTGCAGAACGCGGCGCTGGCCGACGACGACGTGTTCGACCTCGACCAGACGGCCCGCCTGCGCCTGGACCCCCTGGTCGACGGGCACCTGATCGGCGTGCTGCTGCCGATGCGGCTGGAGACCCGGTACCGGCGCCCGCAGAACGAGGGCGACCCGTGGCGGCTGCGGGTGCGCGTGCACCCCGACCCGGTCGCTCTCGCCGGTCCACCGCTGCCGGCCTCGCAGCAGGAGGCCGAGCGGGTGGCGCAGTGCTGGGGGTACGCGGCCGGCGACCTCACGACCGACGAGGGTGCCGCGGCGTTCACCTCGCTCGCGGGCGCCGTCGGCGGTGCGCGGGCGGCGTACCTGCTGCGCGAGGTGCCGGTCATCCCGGACGGCGACGGCTTCGCGCTGACCCGGGCGTACGACGACCAGGGCCGCGGGATCGACTACCGGGCTGCCCTGCCCGAGGTCCTGCAGCTCTGGGGCGACGCAGGCGCCGGGCTCACGCTGCTCGGCGAGCTGCACCCGAACCTGGTCAGCCTCGCCGCCCAGGGCGACCTCGGCACCGCGATGGCGGACCTGACGCCCGAGAAGGTCCCCGAGCTGTGGTGGACGTCGTACGCGGCCGCGGTCGACGTCGGGCTGGCCACCGAGGTGGAGCTGCCCGACGGGCCGCACCTCGACGTCCTGCTCGTCACCGGCCTCGCGGACACCGACCCGCGCGCGGTGTTCGAGGCCCACGCCGGCAACGGCACGCTCGGCCTCGTGCCGCCGATGACGCGGACCAACACGGTCGCGGGCGAGCCCACCGCCGACGTCGGCCGCGACCCGGCGCGCTGGCTGGCGGTCGCGCGCGCGACCGGGAGCGGTACCGCGAACGGCCTCGCCGGCGTGCTCACGCACCTGCCGCGCCTGGACGGCGTCGGCGCGGTCGACACGAGCCTGCTCGAGGTGGTCCCGCACCTGGTCACCGCCCTGTGGCCGGTGCTGTGGCAGCGCTGGCTGAAGGACGTCGAGAACTCCGCCGAGACCCCCCAACTGGGCGACTGGGCGGCGCGGAACCTGTCCCCGCTGGGTTCCTGGCCCGCACTGCGGGTCGGGGACGTGCCGTACGGCGTGCTGCCCGCGGTCGACCTCGCCAACTGGCGCCCGGCGCCGCTGGACGCCGTGTTCGAGGAGGGCGTCACCTTCATCCTCGGCCGGGTCCTGCGGGACTGGTCGGCGGCGGCGTCGGCCGGCGGGACCGCCGCGGGCGCGAGCGCCGACCGGCTGCTGGACATCATCGGGCGGGTCCCCACGAGCCGCCGGCTGGGCTCGCGCTCCTTCCTGCCGCTCGAGGTCGTGGCGCTGCTCGGCGCGGCGATCAACGGCACGAACCCGCGGGACACCATCGCGAGCTGGGAGGCGATGGCCGCGCCGTCCCTCGAGCAGGAACCCCCACCCGGGCGCCGCTACGAGGCGTTCGGCTACGTGCAGCCGGGCGTGACCGGGCGGGGCAGCCCGCGCGAGCTGCTCAACGGGTACCTCAAGAAGCGCTGGGAGGACCTGGCGAACCTCCGCGACGAGGAGAAGGACGATCCGCCGCTACTGGTTCGGCTGATCCGGCACTCGCTGCTGCTCACCCAGGCGGAGGTATCCAGGCTCGCTCCCGACCCCTGGGCGACGTGGACGCGTCGGTACCTGCTGCCACTCACCAATGCCCAGCAGCTCGCGAACGACGCGTCGATCGGTGACGTGGTGGCCAAGCTGCCGCAGTACGCGCAGGACCGGCTCGACGCGGAGAATCCCCCGAACCGCGACGCGTTGGCGATCGTCCGCCAGTTCCGGGACGTGCGGGCGGCCGTGCGCGAGCTCGCGGCGCGCGACGAGGCCCTGCTGGAGGGCGGGGCGCTCGGACCGGCAGTCGCCGCGGTGGTCGACACGTCCAGCCACCGGATCGACCCCTGGGTGACGGCGGTCGGCACGCGGCGGCTGCGCCGGCTGATCGCGCGCGGCGTGCCGCGCCGGCTCGGGGCGTACGGCTGGGTCGACGACCTGGACCCGGCGCTCGACCCGACCCCGCCCACCTCCGCCGGTCTGCTGCACGCGCCCGGCAACGCGCAGGGGATCGCCGCCGCCGTGCTGCGCGACCACGCCGTGCACGACGACGACGCGCGCTGGGCGATCACCGCGCGCTCGGACCTGGTGCGCCTCGCGGCCCGGCTCGGCGCGGACGTGCGCCTCGGGGTGCACGTGAGCGAGGCGCTCGGCCGCGAGATCGAGCGCCGCGCGGGCGATCCGGCCGCGGTCCTGGAGCTTCGGCGCAACTTCCCGGCCCGCCCGGAATGGGCCGGGCGGCGGGTCTGCGACGGCCAGCACGTGCTCGACGCCGCCCCGGCATCGGTTCCGGCGAGCGTCGGCAGCCTGGACGACCTGCGCCAGGTGGTGGACACCTACGGCGACCTGCTGGTGGCCGACGCGGTGCACGACGTCGTCTCGGGCCGGGCCGCCGCCGCCCAGGAATCGATGGAGGCCGCCGCCGGGCTCGGGGCCCCGCCCGAGCTGCGGGTGCTGCGCACGCAGCGGCAGGGGTTCTCGACCCGCACGACCGTCCTGGTCGCGCTGCCCGCGCCGGTGCCCGACCCGGCGTCGCCGGCCACGGTCGCCGACCCCTCGCTCGGCGCGCTGCTCGAGGCCGAGACCGGTCCCGCGTCGGACTGGACCTGGACGCTCGACGGGTCATCGGTGACGTTGGCGGACCTCGCGCTGGCGGTCCCGGATGTGGTGCTGGTGCCGCAGGCGCGCCTGGACACCCTCGCGTCCGCGGCGCTCGGCGGTCCGGCCACGGGCGGGACCGCGGGCGACCGGCGGCGCGCGCTGGACCGGTTGTGCTCGCTGCTCGACGTCCAGCGCGGCCTGCCGGACGTCGCCGGGGACGCCCAGGCCGCCGAGGCCGAGCTGCGCGGCCGGCTCGCGAGCCTGCGGGCGCTCGCCGCGGACGTGCTCGCGGGGCTGTCGGCGGAACCTCCGGTCACCGGGCCCGCCCTCGCCTGGGGCCTGCCGGACGACGGCGCCGCCGAGGTGCTCGCCGCCCGGATCGAGGCCGCCGGGGATCCGGGGACCGACGCCGGCGCCGATGCGGCGACGCTGGGGATGCGGATCCACGCGCTGCTCGTCCCGGCGTCAGGCCTGCCGCTGGTGTGCACCGGCGCTCTGCCTCCGGTGACGCTCGCGCCGAACCTGGACCGGGACTGGCTCGAGGTGGTCGCCGCGGTGCGGCCCGCCGTCGCGCGCCTGGAGGCGCACCAGGTGCTGACCGCGTGGCCGGCCGCGGCGAGCGACCCGGCCAGGCTCTGGTCGGTCCCGGCGGGCTCGGAGCGCCACGTGGTCGTCTACGGTCCGACCGCCGGCGGGCCGGCCGGCGGCCCGGTGGGGATCGCGGTGCTCGACGACTGGGCCGAGACCGTGCCCAGCGCCCGGCACACCACGCACGCCTCGTTCGGTTTCGACGCCCCGCGGGCCCGCGCCCAGCAGGCCGTGCTGCTCGCGGTGCCGCCCGACGAGCGGTTCGCAATCACCACGGACTCGCTGCCCGCCATCGTGCTGTCGACCCGCGAGCTGGCCCGGGCGCGGATGGCCCAGCCGGATGAGCTGGGCGCCTGGTCGCTGGCCGTGCCGACGTCGATGGTGCTCGCCGCGGGGCCCGCCGGCAGCGACCTGGAGGAGAGGCGATGAGCATCTGGGAGCACTACCGGCGCCTGGAGCCGATGCCGCCGTACACCGACACCCAGCGCGGTTTCGCCGCCGAGGTCGCCGACCCGCTGTGGATGCTCGGGCGGCAGTGGCAGGTCGGCGAGCACGCCGGGGAGGACGCGTCATCGCCAGTCCTGGTCGAACTGCAGGTCGCGCACACCCCGCTCGAGCCGGTCGCCGGGCTCGACCCGACGGTCGTCCCTGCGGAGGCCCTGCTCGAGGGGGCGACCGAGGACTGGTGGACGATCGGGCGCCGGGTCCGCGTCGGCCGAGCGGTCGACGGCACGCTGACGCCCGCCCAGCGCGCGGACTGCGCCTTCGGTGAGCTGCCGGCGCCGTACGGCGCGAGCCTGGTGGGGTCCACCGACGGCATGGTGGCGTGGCGCAGCGGGCTCGTCCCGGACGGCGACCCGTCGGTGCTCGGGCTCGCCGCCCGGCCGGACTTCTGGCAGACCGAGACCCTCACCTACGAGGCGGAGGTCCCCGTCGGGGGGACCGTGCTCACCGTCTCGGGGCACGACGGCGGCGACGTGGACTGGTTCACCGCGGACGCGTCGGGCCCGCTGCCCGCACCGGCGTTCACGACGCGCCAGGTGCTGCCGCAGCGGCTGCAGTACCCGGGCGCCCCGGCTCCGCGGTGGTGGCAGATCGAGGACGCGGCGGTCGACATCGGCGGGTTCCCGCCCGACCGGTCGCACCTGGCCACCGCCCTGCTGATCGAGCTGATCTGCGACCACGCCAACGACTGGTTCACGATCCCCATCCCCTCCCCTGCGCCCGGTGCGGCGGGCGAGGACCCGCCGCCGAGCTCCGGGGTGGTGGTGAGTCTGGCCAAGGTGCGGGTCAAGGACGGCTTCGACGACTGGTGGGACCTGACCATCCCGCCGGGTGACGAGGATCCGCCTGCCGGGCCGGACGAGGCGCCCGGTCCGTGGTCGCTGTTCCGAACCCGAGGGCTGGACCGGTCCTCGCTCGTGGTGTGGCCTGCCGCGACCACTCCCCTGTCCGGGCCCGCGCTCGACGACGTGCTGCTCGGGGTCGACGAGGACGCGAACGTCATGTGGGCCGTCGAGCTGCGGGCCGACGGGCTCGACCTCGAGCTCTCCGCCGACGCGAGTCTCGCGCTGGAGGAGACCCGTCGCACGAAGACCCGACGGTTCACCTACGAGCCGTCGACCACGCTGCCCGAGCACTGGCACCCGTACCGGATCGAGACCCGGCCGGCCCCGGCGCGCCGGGTGTTCGTGCAGGGGCTGGTCGCCGACCTGAGCCAGAGCCCGCCCGTGCCGCGCGCGGGCCCGGTCTCCGAGCTGCTCGGAGCCGGCGCGGGCCACGAGCTGGCGGCGACCGCCGTCCCGAACCAGGGACTTCGCCTCGAGCGCCGCTACGCGCTCGCGCGCGGCACCGACGGCAGCCCCGTCCTGTGGCGCCAGCGCCGCCGCCTGCCGCTCCTGGCGGGCCCGGTGTCCCACCTCCGCTTCGACCTGCTCAAGGAGGAGCCCCTCCCCTGACCATGGCTCATGGCGTCGCAGGCGGTGCCGGTCGGGCAAGAGCCGGCGTGGCACTCTTCAGCGATGACGTCAGAGGCACGCCGAGGAGGCCGCTCACGCCGTCTGCCGACAGACGAGTTCGTGCGGGCCAGGCGAGAGACCATCCGGTACCACGAGACGCTCTACAGGAACGCGAGCCTCGGAACCCGCGGCAGCTGGCTTGCACAGCCGCATCCGCTGGTCATGGACAGCCTGGGTCTCGTCACGCATCCCGTCCACGCATACGACCTCGGGGCCGGTGTGGGGCGACACACCCTGCCGATCGTCGCCGGCCTGCCCACGGGATCGCGGGTGACCGCTGTTGACCTCCTCCCCAGCGCCCTGGCGCGCCTCGTCGAGAACGCCGCTGCGGCCGGCGTGTCCGATCACGTCGAGACGGTCAACGCCGACCTTGAGTCGTGGGCATTTCCCGCCGACGATGCCGGGCTCATCATCGCCTTCAGTGCCTTGGAGCACGTCAGTTCCCTCGACGCGTTTGGCGCGATACTCGATCGGTGCCGTGCCGCAACCATCCCCGGTGGCGTCAACGTGATCGGGATCGTCGCGGACCGTGAAGAAGTCAGCTCATCCGGTGCGAGGCGGGCCGCCGTGATCGAGCTACCTCTCAGTGGCGAACAAGCGCTCAGTGTCCTCCGCCGGTGTTTCAGCGGCTGGGAGATCCGTGTCGACGAAACGATCCCGGTCGCCGTTACTGAAGAGCGCAACGGCGCGCTACACGAACTACGATCCGCACTGGTCAAATTCGTCGCTCAGGCACCGCACTGAGGATCAGCTCAAACACCACGCCGGCTTCACCGTGAGAGACTTGGAATATGGTGCAATTGCACGACAATGAAATTCATGTCGACGAGGGCGTCGTGCGGGCGCTATTGCGCTCCCAGTGCCCCGACTGGGCGGACCTTCCCTTAGCCAGAGCTGGTGAGGGAACGGACAACACGATGTACCGCCTAGGCCACGACCTGTTGGTCCGCCTTCCCAGAACACCTGACACGGCACGTTCGATCCGCAAGGAGCAGCAGTGGCTCCCGAGGCTGGCACCCCACCTCGACTGCATGATCCCTGACCCGGTTCACGCTGGGTCACCGACGCCTGCCTACCCGCTGCCCTGGTCGATCTATCGCTGGATCGACGGGGCCGAACCGGGTTCCGTGACCGTCACGGACTGGTCGATCTTCGGGGCAGATCTGGCGAGATCCGTGCGGCAGCTTCATCAGATCGACCTGATGGGTGGCTCAGGTACCGGTGATCTCGCATGGTACCGAGGCGCCAGCCTGCATGACTGCGCTGACTGGGTATCCACGTCGTTCGAGCAATGCCACCGCCTCGTGGACGCCGACGTGGACCTCTCTACGCTGGAACGCTTGTGGCACGACGCACTTGCCCTGCCGGACTCGACTGCCCCCCACGTGTGGCTGCACGGCGATCTAAAACCCACGAACCTCCTGGTGCGAGGGGGCAGGTTCCACGCCATGATCGACTTCGGATGTCTCTCAATTGGGTACCCTGACGCCGAGCACTCCACGATTTGGGACTTGCCTGCCGCCGCACGGGAGGCTTACTGGTGCGAGCTCGACATCGACGAGCCGACGTGGCTGCGTGCCCGCGCATGGGCCGTGATGGTGGCCGTGAGCGGTATTTCTTACTATCGGGAAACCCTTCCCGCGTACGTCGCCGAATGCCTGGCGCGCCTGGGTGAGATTGTGAACGACGCTCATAGTCACTGAGTGCCTCGATCAAGCGCTCGAGACATAGAGCAGATACTGCTGCACGTGCCCACTCGTGTAGGGCGCCACGGTGGGTGACCATGAGCGTGGTCGTTGGCGTCGTTGACGGTGAGGATGAGCGGGCAGAGTCTCAGCTGGGTTGGCCCATCTTGTCGCGTCAAGACCGTGACGATGAGGGCGGGCGGGGTCTGTCTGGGCAGGTCGCGGGTCTGAGTCGGGTCGAGTGGCGTGGTCACGGTGACGGGGCGCTCGATGGGATCTGGTCACCGTCTGAGGGGTTGCGGGCCGGGGTTGCTGGTGGGCAGGCTGCAACACGAACCCGACTCTTGCCGCAGGTTGAGGTCGGCGGGCAGGCTCGGTCCCGTGACGGAAGCTGGTAGTCGTGCTCCACGTGATCGACCACGATGCGGCCCGAGCCGCGATGCGCGGGGCTCCTGGCCTGCCCGGAACCGGACTGTCCGGGAAGGCTGCGGATCTGGACCCGGGCTCGAGCTCGGTGGGTGCGCGTAGCCGGCGGGCAGGTGCTGGTGGGGGTGCTGTCTTTGGGCCGTTTCACCCGGTGACCCACGTTCTGCAAACCATCATGGCCACACCGCTGGGACCGCAGTCCTGCGTTGCGGTCCTACGGGTAGTCCGCGCGTCTGGCCGCGTCTATGGGGCGTGCCGGTTCTCGCGCCGGAGCTCCAGGTCGTTCATGACGATGGCCGCGAGGTCTTCGAGGGTCTTGACGTCGGCGGTGTCGAGCTTGCGCGGCTCGCGGTCCAGGACGCAAAGGGTCCCCAGGTTGAAGCCGTCACGGGTGCGCAGCGGGATGCCTGCGTAGAACCGAAGCCCGAACTCGCCCGCTACCAACGGGTTCGACAGCGCACGTACGTCGACTGCCGCGTCCTCGATGATCCATGGGCCATCGTGCAGGATGGCCGAGGCACACAGCCCCGCGTCGCGATCGAGCTGGTCGATTTCGAGCCCATGGTGGGACTTGAACCAGATGCGGTCGTGATCGACCACGCTCACGATCGCGATCGGCACGGAGAAGAGCCGGGCGGCAAGCGCAGTGATCCGGTCGAAGGCACCGTCCGGCGGGCTGTCCAGGATGTCGTACCGGTGCACCGCAGCCATCCTCGCGGGCTCGTTCTCCGGGATGATCGACTGGGTGGCGCGGCGACGTCCCTTGCCCTCGGCGGTGATCTCCCGCAGGACCAGGGCGGTCTCGCTCGCGGTGGGCCGGGCGCTGGGTTCGGTCGCCGTCATCGCCTCGAGCAGCCTGGTCAATTGGGGGTCGACCCCGGTGGGGAGGGCCGGGCCGTGCATCAGCCGCGCGAGCGCACTCTGCAAGGGCGCCCCCGGATAGGCCACGATCCCAGTGAGGCACTCAATCAGGACGAGACCGAGGGAGTAGATGTCGCTCGGTGGGCCGAGCGGCTCCCCCCTTGCCTGCTCTGGGCTGACGTAGGCCGCCGTACCGGAAAGGCCGCTGTCATCGTCAGCGGTGGTCGGGCCTTTCATGACCATCGCTATCCCGAAGTCGGTGAGCTTGGCCCGCACCCGGTCGGTGTCGTTGGCGTAGTCGAACATCATGATGTTCGACGGTTTGATGTCGCGGTGGACCACGCCGTGGTCGTGGACGTAGTCGAGACCTTCTGCGATGTCGATCCCGATCTGTCCGACGTCGCGGGGGGTCATCGCCCCTTCGGAGAGCCGGCTTCGCAGATCGGCGCCATCGATGAGCTCCATGACGAGGTAGATCCGCGGCCTATCCGGGTCCGACAGGTCGGTACCCGCGTCGAGGAGGGTCACGACGTTCTGGTGGTTCAGGTCAGTCAGGAGCCTTACCTCGTCGTCGGGGTGCACCTCGCCTTCGTCCGCTGTCGACGTCGACCGCGACGTCGCCAGAATCTTGACCGCGACGTCCCGACCGAGCGATTCGTCCCGAGCTCGATGGACAGTTCCCATCGCGCCTCGTCCGATCTGCTCACCGAGGCGATACCGCCCGCCCAGAACGTCGTCCGTTGCCGGGCCCGCTCCCGTTTCCGACACGTGCTGCCGCTTTCTCGATTGAGCACTGGCAAGAGGAGGATCTGAGGGCAAGGGTTGTGCTGGTCGTCCTGGTCGCCGCGGCGGATGAGGGTGAGCGACCGGTGCAGGGCGGTCACCACGGTGCCGGTGATCAGCAGGTCCGGGTGCGACGTGACGTCGGGTGGTGGGTGTGCGCGGAGCGTGGCAGTCGCAAACGCGCCCTTGAGCGCAACCCGAACGCGAGCGTGCCGCACTCCGCGGTACGCCCAGCTCAACGAGGCGAGGCCCAGACTGACCATGTCCCACTCGGAATCGTGACGGCCCCCTACCCCAGTATTATCAGTGGGCCTGGGGGCACCTCTCGCACACGGGGTGAAATGACCACCGTGGCCCACGAATGAGGCACACGTCGACAACCCAAGCTGCGGCGTCGCAGCACTGGAAGCACCTCGGCCACGACGACACTTGATACAGTCGTTGCACACGTTTGACCCGTCGTCGAATCAGGCGGCGCACGCGAATCGCTCCTCCGGACCTAGCGCTCCCTGTGGCGGTTGTCGATCGCGACTCCGGCTCGTCGCGGCGCTGCGGTAGCAGTCCGTGCGGCCCCCGCGTCAGCAGTCCGTGCACCACCGGCGTCGGGTTTCGAGCGGACGCTGTCGCGGAGGCATCCGTCAGGGTCTTCACTCCGGTCGGGACCGGCCTGCGCTGCCAGGATGGGGCCATGATCGCGCACCCGGCTGGAGATTCTGTTTCAAGGGCCCGCTCAGCCTCGGCCCGCACCAAGTTCCTGGTGTCACTGCTTGCGGCCGGCGCCGGCGCGGCGGTCGCGTGGGCATCGGGAGCGGGCCGCGCCGCGCCCCTGATCGGCTGGGACGTTCTTGCTGTGGTGTTCTGCGCCTGGACTTGGATCGTCGTGTGGCGTCTTGATGCCCGGGAAACTGCCCGTCATGCCCAGCTGGCGAGCCCGGGGCGCGACCTCGCCGACGTCGTGCTCGTCGGGGCTGCGACCGCCAGCCTCGTCGCCGTCGGTGTGGTGCTCTTCGGTGCCGGGCACGCAGCCGGAAACGGCAAGTACCTGCAGGCCACTCTCGCCGTCGTCTCCGTGTTGGTGTCCTGGACGATGGTCCACACGGTGTTCACCGCGAAGTACGCGCGCCTGTACTACTCGGGCCGGCCCGGCGGCATCGACTTCAACGAAACCGAACCACCGGACTACCGTGACTTCGCCTACCTGGCCTTCACTGTCGGCGTGACCTTCTAGGTGTCGGACACGAACATCCAGTCGAAGCAGATCCGGCGCACGGCGCTCAGGCACGCATTGCTCTCGTTCCCGCTGGGAACGGTCATCATCGCCGCGGCGATCAACCTGGTCGCCGGACTCGCGGCATGACCGCCCGTGAGCCGAGTTCGCGGCCGTTTCTCAGGACGTCTCCGTCGGATCTGCACGGCTGAGGTACGTCCATCAGGGTTATCTGATATATGACGACTCAAGCCGCGCGTCGCCAACTCACCAGTAGTGGCGTCGACCACCGACGGCGCGCCCCACGCTGCCGAGGACCAACAGAACGAGTCCGACGACGACCAAGATGATACCGATCGTCTCGAGGATCGGAATGGCCGCGAAATATCCGATAATAAACAGGATGATGCCGAAGATAATCACGAAGTCTCCCTGGTTGGTCGTGGGTCCCATGATGGTCGACAGCTAGGTGCCGCTTTGAGTCGAGCAGCGACGGTATTGCGATTGGTATCACCAATCGTCTCGAGAACTAGTTCAAGTGAACGCCAGAAATAGAGGAGTGTCAAATGAGTCCCACCCTTGTCTCCGGTCTCTGAGCGGGGGCTGTCTTCGTGCGCCTGGCGAGGGCCGGAACGTGAGCGCGGAGGTGCATCATGGCGTCATGCGGGCCTGGATCTCACGTGAGGTTCACCGGCGCAGCACGACACGGCGCAACGCGTTGTCGTGGGTCCAGCGCGTCAACGCGGCCGACGTCGCCGGGTGCCCGACCGCATGGGTGCGCCTCTGGTTCCGCGCACCGTGGATCGACCCGCATGCCGCCGTTTGGATGTGGCAGCACGGTGGTTGGGATCGCGCCTCCTACCGGGGCCCAGGTGACTTGTCGGGCGACCGAGAACCTCGCCGTCCGGAACCGCGACATCCGGCCTCGATCCTCAGGCTCGACCTGGCTTCGGACGAGCTCGGCCGCGGGTATTCGGCCCATCGCCAGGCCGTCTGAGTTGATCGAAAGATAGGGGATCGAGTACCTGGAGGTCATCGGAGCGCGCCACTTTCGCTTCGAAGCAAGCAACGACAAATGGGAACATTCGCGTGACCTCGTCGGTGTTGAATTGATGGTCGAAGTCTCTCGAGCCCAGTCCCGCGGCAGCTGGACGGGTCCGGTCCCAATGGTCGTAACTTAGGACCCCCTGCCAGTCGCCCCCGAGCGGGGATCCTCCTCTGGATCCCGCCTGCGTGGACCTCAAGTTACGTCCATTGCGTGCGGGCCCGCCCCGAGCGGGAGCGATCCAGTTTTGGGAAGG
>NZ_DATCNW010000151.1:0-7240 GCF_036565025.1 Pengzhenrongella sp. | reverse complement strand
TCGCCCCGATTGATTGAAGTTGGCCGTCAGGCAGCGTGCGTGCCTACGGCGGCTACGCACCGTGCCGCATGACAGCGCACAGCACGCGGCAGGCTAGACACACGGCAGACACAGCGTCGAGTCACCAAGACACACGGTACTTGGGAACCAAGGCGTCGAGGGCAGTCCGGTCCACGGAACCGAAGGTCAGAGATTCGAATCCTCTCGGGCCGCGTAAAAGAACCCGCTGGAAACGGCGGGTTTTTCTTTGTCTGCCGAGTACCACGGACCGCTTGTTCTCCCGAGTTTTTCTCCCGAAACGGGGGCGCTCCACGTCTGGGAGGTCACCTCCGGCTTCCCCGCGCTCTCAGCCCACGTTCTCGTCGGGCGCCAGAACGACTGCCACGCCGCACTCCTCGACATGGAACGACTCCCGCATGGCCGCTTCGGCATCGAGCACGCCACCCTGCAGGTCGACCGCGAGGGCGGAGAGCTGCTCGACATCGCAGTGCCAGAACAGCAACGCAGGCTCAGACCAGGTTGCTCGACAGCGAGGCGGCCATCGGCTGGTACTTCGGCGTGATCGCCGAGAAGGCCTATCCGCGCGGTGGCCGGTCTCCTTAACTACAACTAGTCTGTTGTATAGTGGTGAGCATGGACCTTCCACGCCCTCTTCCTGAGCCGCTGGTGGAGCTCATCGCGCAGCGGTTTCGTGTCATAGGCGAGCCCATGCGCATCAAGCTTCTGGACCGGCTGCGCGACAGCTCAGCCACGGTCGGCGAGCTCGTCGAGGCGCTGGACGCCTCGCAGCAGAACGTCTCCAAGCACCTCGGCGTCCTCCACCGGGCCGGCATCGTCAGCCGCGCCAAGGCGGGCACGAGCGTCCGCTACGCCATAGCCGACGACACCGTGTTCGCGCTGTGCGAGCAGGTGTGCGGCGGCCTTCGTGACCAGCTCGCCGAGCTCGACAGCATCCTGAGCGGCGGTGTGGCATGAACCGCACCTGCCCCACGACAGCCTGGCCGCTTGAACGGGCGCTGTTCGCGATGGCCGGCACCGTCACGCTTCTATCGGCGGCGCTCGCGGCAGCGGTGTCGCCGTGGTTCCTGCTGCTGACGGCCTTCGTGGGCGTCAACCAGTGGCTGTACGTGGTCGCTGGCGCCTGTCCTGTCTCCCTCGTGCTCACGCGCGTCTTCGGGCTGCGCTCCGCGGTCAAGGGGGTCGTCCGATGAGCTCGGTCGGACCCATCGGCCGCCTCGGCCGCTACACCGCCACCCACTTCCGTGTCGTCGCCGTCGCGTGGGCGCTGCTCGCCGTCTCCCTGGGTGTCTTCGCCCCAAAGGTCGAGCACGCGCTGTCGGGCGCCGGCTGGGAGGCGACCGGATCGGAGTCTGTCAAGGCCCGCGAGCTCGTCGACCGGAACTTCCGGGGCCTGTCGTCCAGCGCTCTGCAGGTGGTCGTGCACTCACCGACCAAGACGGTCTCTGACCCCGTCTTCCAGCAGACGATCACTTCGGCGGAGCGCACGCTCAAGGCTGACTCGCGTGTCGCCAGTGTGATGCCTCCGCGCCCCGGTCAGTCCATCTCCCGTGACGGCCAGACGGCGGTCATCCAGGCCGGTGCGGCCGAGAACGCCAACGAGATGGTCCGCGCTGCCGACGACCTCAAGACAAAGCTTCAGGGCGGCGACGGCGTGCAGGTCTCGCTGACCGGCGCGTCGGGGATGTGGTCGGACTTCAACCAGGCCAACCGCTCGGCGATGCTCAAGAGCGAGGTCATCTCCTGGCCGGTGACCATGATCATTCTCGTGCTGGCCTTCGGGTCGCTGGTCGCCGCCGGGCTGCCGCTGATGCTGACCATCCTGGGCCTCGTGGCCTCCGCAGGGTCGCTGTACATCGGCACCCAGCTGCTGGACATCTCGATCTGGGCGATGAACTTCGCGCTGATGTTCGCTCTGGCGCTGGGCATCGACTACGCGCTGTTCATCGTCATGCGCTTCCGCGGAGCCTTCTTCGGCTCGGAGCTGTCGGCCGAGGAGGCCGTCGCAGAAACGATGGACACTGCCGGCAAGGCCGTGCTGTTCTCTGGCCTGACCGTGCTCATCTCGCTGACCGCGGTGATGCTCGTGCCGAGCCCGGCGTTTCGCTCGATGGCATTGGGGATCATGCTCTCGCTCATTTTCATCCTGGCGGCGACGCTGACGTTGCTGCCTGCGGTGCTTGCCAAGCTCGGCCCTCGGGTGGACAAGGGGAGCCTGCCATGGGTGCACTCCGGCGAGCACCGCTCGCCGCGGTTCGCCGCCTGGGCTGAGCGTCTGTGGAAGCGGCCGGTCGCCTACGGTGCGGTGGCCGTCATCGTGCTGCTCGCCCTCGCGTTCCCCGTGCTCAACCTGCAGACCGGCATGCCGTCGATCAAGGTGGTTCCTGACGGGGACTCCTCGCGAACCGGTTACAACCAGGTTCAGCAGGCGTTCGGGACAGGTGCTCCCGGAGCGCTGCAGGTCGTCGCGTCCAACGGCGCCGCCCAGCGCGTCATGGCCACGGTCAAGGCCGACCCGGGTATCGCGCAGGTCCTACCGCCCCAGCCCGGTAGCGGCGGCTGGAGCATGGTGCAGGCCATCCCCATGGGCGACCCTTCCGGCAAGCCCATCGGCGCAACTGTGGACCGCCTGCGCAGCGATCTTCCCGAGGGCGCGCTGGTGGGCGGCGCCGTGGCTGAGAACCACGACCTCGAAGCCGCGCTGTCGTCCAAGACGCCGCTGGTCATCGGGGTTGTGCTCGCCCTCGGGTTCCTGCTGCTTCTCGTCGCACTCCGGGCACCATTGCTCGCGGCCGCGGCCGTGCTGACCAACCTGTTGGCGACCGGCGCCGCCTTCGGGGTGGCCCGGCTCATCTTCCAGGAGGGCCACCTCTCGGGCCTGCTGGGTTTCGAGCCCCAAGGGTTCCTCGACGCGTGGGCGCCCGTGTTCTTCTTCGCGATGGTCTTTGCCATCTCGATGGACTACACGGTGTTCCTGCTGTCCTCCGCCAAGGAGCACTGGGACCGCATCGGCGACGCCAAGGAGGCGATGGTCGGCGGTGTCGCGCACTCCGGGCGCGTGGTCTTCGCCGCCGCGGCGGTGATGGTGGCGGTCTTCTTCACGTTCGCGTTGAGCGGGCCGCTGCCGCCCAAGGAGATGGGCGTGATCCTCGGCATCGCGGTCCTGCTCGACGCCGCCCTGGTTCGTTTGCTGCTCGTGCCGGTGCTGCTGCGCCTCATGGGTAAGTGGGCGTGGTGGCTGCCCAGGCCGCTGGACCGGATCCTGCCCGACGTCCGCTTCGGCCACGCCTGATGCGTTTCCGCCGTTCCATCGAGATCGTGACGCACATCCCGCTCGGGCAGTTGCTGCGGCGGCCGCCCGAGGTGCGCAGACGGAGCAACGCATGATCTTTCGCCAGATCACCCATGACGACCTGGGCTGTGCCAGCTACCTGATCGGCGACGAGGACGCCGGCGTCGCCGCCGTAGTCGACCCGAAGCTCGACATCGACGGGTACCTACGGCTGGCGCGCTATTTCGGGGTGGGCATCGAGCACATCCTGGAGACCCACAACCACGCCGACCACGTCTCCGGGCACGGCCGCCTCGCCGCGGCCACCGGAGCGACCATCCACATCCATGAAGAGGCGAGCCCCGACTACGACCACGAGGCGCTCGCCGATGGCTGGGAGCTCGAACTCGGCGCGGTCCGCGTGCGCGCCGTGCACACCCCCGGTCACCGTCCCGAGCACACGGCATTCACACTCACAGACACACGGCGCGGCCCCGAGCCGTGGGCGGTGCTGACCGGCGACACGCTGTTCGTCGGCGACATCGCCCGTCCCGACCTCGCGGTGGACAAGGAGCAGGGCGCCCACGGCATCTTCCACTCGCTTCAGGACAAGGTGCTCGCACTGCCAGAGGATTGCGAGGTCTGGCCCGGGCACCTCGGCGGGTCGCTGTGCGGCGGCCCGGGGATGGACATGAAGGTCTCCTCGACGATCGGCTATGAGCGAGCCCATCAGGAGCTGCTCGCCATCGCCGACGAGAAGGAGTTCGTCGAGCAGACCACGGCCTCGCTCGGACCTCAGCCGCCCAATTTCGAGAACATCGTCGCGCTCAACCGCGGACCGCTGCTGCGCGAGAGCATCGAGGCTCATCCGCTGGCGCCCCGACAGGTCGACTCCCACCAGCGCGACGGCGCGCTGGTCATCGACGTTCGCACCGAGCTGCAGTTCGACGAGGCGCACATCCCCAGCGCTGTCTGCATCACCGCGCTGCGGGCCGGTTTCGGTTCCAAGCTTGCCTGGCTCGCGGATCCCGAGCAGCCGGTCGTGATCGTCGGGCGCGATGACGAGGATGCCCGCCAGGCCGTCGGGCTCGCCGCCGCGGTCGGCATCACGGAGGTCGCGGGCTACCTGGCGGGAGGCATGACCTCCTGGCGCGAGGAGAAGCGTCGCGTCGAGCGCGTGACCCGGCTGACGGTCGACGAGCTCCACGACCGCTGGGAGTCCGATCGCGACAGCGTCCAGGTGCTCGACGTGCGGGAGCGAGCCGAGTGGGAAGACGGACATATCCCCGGTTCGGTCCATGAGCCCTATCACGACATCAGCGACGTTCCCGAGGGCGTCGATCCCGACCGGCCGGTGGCGGTCATCTGCGGCTCGGGGCAGCGCGCCGCGGTCGGCGCCAGCCTGCTTGAGCGTTACGGCGCCGGCGAGGTGATCCATGTGGTCGAGGGCGGCGTGCCCCTCTGGCAGCGGCGGGGCTGGCCCGTCGACGCGCCCGGCACGACGGAGGCCTGACCCGACGTGCTGCTC
Source organism: Pengzhenrongella sp. (assembly GCF_036565025.1). Classification (NCBI taxonomy): domain Bacteria; kingdom Bacillati; phylum Actinomycetota; class Actinomycetes; order Micrococcales; genus Pengzhenrongella; species Pengzhenrongella sp. The sequence continues at coordinate 2,423 of NZ_DATCNW010000151.1, read as the reverse complement.
GCCATCCCCTTTGGGTTGGCCATCGGCATCGCTGTCGGCATGCTCGGTGGCGGTGGCTCCGTGCTCGCCGTCCCGGTCCTCGTCTACGTGCTCGGCCAGAGCGTGTCCGAAGCCACGACGGCCTCGCTGGTCGTCGTCACCGCAGGCGCGGTCGCCGGAGGGCTCGGGCACGCGCGAGCCGGCAGGGTGTGCTGGCGCCACGCCGGCTCGTTCACCATGGCGGCTGTTCCCGGCCTCGTCGCCGGCACCCTCGCCGCCGATTCCGTCAGCGGTACCGCGCTGCTTGGCGCCTTCGCGCTGATCATGCTCGCCGCCGCCGCCGCGACGTGGCGCAAGGCCGACGGTGAGGAGCCTGCCGACGGCAGATGGGAGGGCGGTGGCGCCTGTCCGCCGCTGCGACTGCCGCGGGACCTCGTCGCCGGCGTGATGGTCGGCTTCCTCACCGGGTTCTTCGGCGTCGGCGGCGGCTTTCTGATCGTGCCCACGCTCGCCATCGCCTTGGCCTTCACGATGCGGACCGCGGTCGGCACATCGTTGGCCGTCATCACCGCGACCTCGCTCATCGGGCTCGCCGTGCACCTGCTCGCCGGACGCAGCCTCGAGGTCGGGGTCACCACTGCCATGACGGGTGCGTGCGTGGTCGGAGCGCTCGCCGGCGCCGGTCTTGCCACCCACGTGCCCCAACGCACCCTCGGACGCGCCTTCGCATTGCTGGTCTGCTGCGTCGCCGCCTACCTACTTGTCTCCGCCGCCTTCCTCGGCGGCCCGCCCGCCAGCTGAACCCATCTCCCGAAAGGACGACCACATGCACAACGTCAACGTCGATGCTCTCAAGCAGACCATCGCCAAGGCCGAGCAGGACCCCAGCGCGCTCACGCAGCAAGTCAGCTTCGATGGCGAGTGGCAGACCCAGGAGGGCCAGCCGCAGTTCCGAGCCACGATCCCGGTGCCCAACGGCGAACCGTTCGTGTTCGAGGCGGACTTTCCGCCCCCAATGGGCGGCACCGGCTCCGCGCCGAATCCCCTGGCCTACTGCTTCTGGGGCGGGCTGGCTTGCTACGCGATGACCTATGCCCAAGAGGCGGCCCGCCAGGGCGTGCAACTGCGCTCCGTGAAGGCCAGCACCGAGGCTGAGGTCGACATGAGCCGCGCTCTCGGCGTTACCGACAACGCCCCCGTGGAGCGCATCGACTGGCACTTGGAGGTCGACGCCGACGCGCCGCACGAGAAGCTCGAAGAGCTCAAGCGCATCGCCGACGAGCACTGCCCAGGCGTGTACTGCGTGCGCAACCCGGTCGAGCTGACAACCCACCTCGTCGCATGAGTGGCCTGTTCTCTCTCATCGCGCAGGCTGGGTTCGATGGTGATCACATGGGCGGCGGCTGGGGCTGGCTGGTGATTGTCGCCATGGTCGTGATGATGGGCGGCATGGGCTGGATGATGTGGTCGATGATGCGGGGATCCGGCAGCAACGGACGCGGCTCGCCCGAGGATCCCGTCGAGGTGCTCAAGGCGCGCTACGCCCGCGGCGAGCTGACCACCGAAGAGTTCCAGGAACGGCTGCGGACGATCGAGGACGCTCGGCGCTGACCGGCGCCTCACGCGGGCGGCGAGGGAGGCTCGGTCGGTAGGCCCAGGCTGATCCAGTCGTGCAATCCGCCGCGGTAGTAGTGAATCGCGGCGGGCGGGTACTTGGAGGTGAGCAGCGCGTCGATGGCCTCTGGCGATGCCGCGCACTGCGGCCCGTTGCAGAAGAAGATGGTCGGCTGAGCCGGGTCGAGCTGGCTGATGCGCTCCACTGTCTCGTCGTGCGGGATGTTGCGCGCCCCGGGAATCGTGGAGGAGCCATAGGCCTCGGCGGGTCTGCTGTCGATGAGCGACAGCCCACGGTCGAGATGCTCCATGACCTCCAGCTCGCCGACGGTGCAGACCCCGTCAGCGAGCTGCATGGGTCTGATCGTGCCCCAGGTCGCGTCGATCACGACGAGGCCGCTGTCGGCGAGGCGCATCGGCCCGCGCATCGGTCCGCGATCGCGCCCGGCGCGCGGGAGCTCTGGGCGCCGCGGCGGTTCAGGCGACATCGCCAGCCGCCCCGGTGATCAGCGGGACTGTGTTGCGCATGCGATAGGTGCCTGGGCGGCTTTCGTGCACCCGACCTCTGAGCTGTACAGGCTGCGCCGCGGAGAGGTCGGCTTAGGCCTGCCGCGCCGCACGGACCGCGCGTTCGGTGCTCGCGTTGTGCATCTCATCCTTGCTTTTCGAACGCTCGAAGCAGCATTTATCGGTGGCTGGCAATCCCGGCGCGCGGGCTCCCCGTCCCCGGAGGCGTCAGCGCGTCCTCGCGGGCGCCCGTGGCGGTGCGCATGCCTCCGGCGCAACCCACCTACGCAACGGTTCTTCTTCGACTCGGGCGCAGGCGGTCA
>NZ_DATCNW010000150.1:0-2577 GCF_036565025.1 Pengzhenrongella sp. | reverse complement strand
AGACGTTCGAGTCCTCCCACCTGCGCCGCCATGACTTCCATGGCGAGTGGAACTACGACCTCAGCGCCGATTCCCACACCGCAGGCAACGGCATCACAACACGCCCGGGACCTCGGGCTTAATTATTGCGCGAGCCCTAAGCCGAGCGTAGCCAGTCGATCGGCTTTTGCCAGGAGCGGCTCGGCCGGCCCCGCTCACGCCAGCTGTTCGCTCTCACGCAGGACCGCTGGACCTGTCCCATTCCGCCGCAAGCGGACCATGGGAAGCACCCTAGGTGGCGGTGACGGCGCTGACCGGTCGAGGAGTGATCCGATGCTCACCGCCGTGGGACGATGCCAAGGTCAGATCATTGCGGGCCCTGGAGGTCAAACATGGCGGACGATGCAGCCGACGATGCCGGGCGAACAAGTTACCTCCACGACGACCTGATGGTGGAGTACTACCGCCTCGTGGACATTGTGGCCAGTTTCGACCAGCGGCTCCTGACCGTGAAGAGTTGGGGCGTCACGTTCTCCCTGGCGACACTGGCCTTGGGGTTCCAGCAGGACCACTACGGCTTGTTCCTGGTCGCGGCCGCGGGCGCACTGGGCTTCTGGCTCATCGAGTGGTCCACCAAGTCCCACCAGATTCGGTACTACCCGCGGATGAGCGACATCGAGACGATCGCGCACGAGCTGTACGGCGAACACACCATGCAGGGCACTGCATCGTCGCCGCTGATCAACTGGGGTTGGCAAACCGCCGCGCAGCGTATCTGGGGCGAGCGCTTCACTTGGGGCAAGCTCTCCAAGAGCAGCCCCGGCGGCGCTCAGCGAGACCCGCGGGTGCCGCAGCGGTGGGAGGCCGTCGATCGCGACTCGCGTGTGAACGACTGGATCCTGCTTTGGCCGCACGTGGCGCTCCCGCACGCGATCGCGGTGGCGCTCGGACTGGCGCTGTTTGTTCTCGGCCTGATCGGCAAGTTCGGGCCAATCTGATCGCCCGACGGCTGGGGTGCGTCTTTGCGCCGCGTCATACCGCGTCAGGGGCCCTGCCTGCTGTGCTGCGGTGGGGTCTGTCCTGACGCGGTCGTCGTCGATATCCTCGGCCCATGAGACGCGTGTCCGGGTCGGCGCGATGACCCGTCTCAAGCGAAGCTTCACCCGCGCCGGAAACCACATCGGCGTGTGGATGTATCGCACACTGAAAGGGCGGCTGTCCAGTGGCAGCAAGAATGTCCACGTCCTGATGATCACGACGCCGGGCCGCCGTACCGGCATCCCTCGCTCGACCTGCGTGCGGTACCTCGAGACGCCGGCGGGCTTCGTAGTCTGGGGCACCGGCTCCGGTTCGCGCAGAGACCCCGACTGGTTCCAGAACCTGCGCAAGGCTCCCACCGCCCGGGTCCAAGTACGGGAGCGGCAGCTCGTGGTGCGGCCCCACGAGTTGCACGGCGAGGAGCGGGACGCCATGTGGAGCGACCTCATTGAGACCCAGGCGCCCGGGGTCAGCCGGTACGCGCGAAAGGCAGGGCGCACCATCCCGGTGGCCGTTCTCGAACCGGTTCAGGTCTAGTTCGTTCAGGGTGATCCTGGCCGCTGGAAGCCGGCGTCTTTCCGCCGCGTCCGGGCGCGATGCGAGCACCCCAACGACGCCGATGAGCGAGCTTCTTCGACTACAGCAGGAGGGCGTCACGATACGGCACAACATAGCGCGCGCGACGGTCTCGCGGGGGCGGCTATGGCGAGGATCTCGCGGCACATGGCGATGCACTGAGACTGCGAGAGGAAGGGCGTGCCGCAGGGTCACGTCGAGCTGTTCACCCGCCTTGGGCGACTGGGCGCCGGCGGCCCGGAGGCCTTCGAGGACCAGCAGGACGGGATGATGACCGTGGCCCAGGGGCAGGCGACGTCGCTGGAGACGGTGAGCTCGGCGGGCCCGAGTCACACGGCTTCTGGGGCCGGGAGTACGCCGAGCTGGCCGAGCAGGCCGGCGACGTCCATGATGATGCGGCTCTCGACGAAGATGCCGTCGCGGTAGCGGTCGATGGTCCAGGCCTCGACGGTGGCGGTGCGTCCGGTCGCCGGGATACCCATGAACTCACCCTCGTGCGTGCCCGTCCAGGTAGAGAAGCCCATGACCCGGTCGCCCTCGACGAGGGTGTCATGGAGCGTCCAGCGGAGGTCGGGGAAGCCGGCGAACATCATGGCGAGGACGTCGCCGAGGCCTGCCCGTCCCGGTCCCTGGCCAGGGAGTGGGTTCAGCTCGACGAAGTCCTCGGCGACCATGTCGACCAGGGCCCGGTCGAGGTCCTGGGCGTTGATCACGTCGTCGATGAAGCGGTGCGCGAGCGCGCGAAGGTCTTGCTGGACAGCGGTGCTGGTCATGGTGGTTCCTTTCAGAGGGTGGGATTCTGCGGGTAGTGCCGTGCGCGACTGGTTTCACAAGGGCAGTGGGTGGCGCATCAGGCCGGTGCCAGGGAGTCGTCCGGAGAGGGTGCGGATGAAGTCGAGGGCGTCCATCTCGACGTGCTCACCGCCGTCCCCCTGGCTGAACGTGCCGCCGGCGGCGCCGGTCAGGTGGAGGTGGAACGGCTCC
>NZ_DATCNW010000149.1:0-11889 GCF_036565025.1 Pengzhenrongella sp. | reverse complement strand
GAGATAGAGCATTCCAGTGCTCTATCTCGACGCGGCGGTACTACTTCGCGGGGTGGGCGGGGGCCCGGACGCCGATCGTCAGGAGGAGGTTGGCGTAGACGCGTTGGTCGCCGGTTGCGACCACGATTGCCAGGTCCGGGGAGCGGCAGGTCTCGTAGAACTCGAACCGGCCAAGCTCGGTCCAGTCCAGCCCCTTCGCCAGGGCCTTGCGGTACCCCTCGTGCGCCGTGATCTTCTCTCCCGGCCCGGGCACCATCACGGCCGCGGACTCGATCGGGATGGACTGCACGAGCACCGCGAGGACGTCGTCGACGCTCAGCAGCCCCGGGCGCAGATTCAGGTGGATCCGGGCGGCTCCCTCGCGCGCTCCGGTGCTGTGCGGGTAGTTCCCGTCCGCGAGCAGCACGGTCGATCCGTGCCCCGCGGCGGCGAGCGCACCGATCAGCTCCGGGTGTGTCAGTGGGCCTGTCAGCATGCCTACTCCTTGGTCGTGTCTGCCCCGCTCGTGTCGAGGTTCGTCACTTCGACGAAGTCCTCGACGTCGAGCAGGTGGGCCGCCATCCGGACGCGCGCACGCTCCGAGTCCCCCTCCAGCACCGCCCGCAGGATGAGCTCGTGCTCCCGGCCGGTGCGCTGGTGCGCACCGTCCTCGGTGAGCCCGCGCCAGATCCGCGCGCGCAGGGTCCGGCTCGCGAAGGCCGCGATGAGGGCCGCGAGCACCGGGTTTCCCGCGAGCTCCGCGATCGCGCCGTGGAACGCGACGTCGGTCTGGATCAGCTGCTCGTTCTCGACTTGCGGCCCGGCGAGGATCTGCTCGCCGGTCGCCAGGGCCGCCCGGGCCCGGGCGATCCCGTCCTGCATGGTCGGGTCCTGGTCGCCGCGACTTGCGACGTTCGCGGCGGCGAGGCCGGCCGCCTCGGTCTCCAGGAGCCGCCGGACGGTGTGGATGTGCAACGCGTTGCCGGCGCCCTGGAGCTCGACCAGCAGCCCCATCGGCCCGAGCAGCAGGTTCGCGTCCAGGCTCGTGACGTAGGTGCCGTCACCCTGACGCGTGTCGAGCACGCCGAGCAGCGTCAGGGCCCGCACCCCCTCGCGCAGGGACCCGCGGGACACCCGCAGGGCCGCGGCCAGGTCCTTCTCGATCGGCAGCCGGTCGCCGGCGGCGAGCTCGCCGTCGAGAATCATCTGCGTGATCCCGTCGACCACGTGATCGGTTCGTGACATAGGGCGAGTATCCCCGAACGGTCGGGCCTCGCCGGTGGTCTCCACGTCAGCCGTGCAGGAAGTCACCCCGTGGCTGGGGCACCACGGGCTCGAGCCAGACCTTCACGACGACGCCCGGGGCGTCCGTCCGCGGTTCGTTCAGCTCGATCTCGACGCAGCCCGCGACCCGGGTCCACCGCACCGGCTCGGGGTCCCCGAGAACGACGACGGACCGCACCGCGCGCGGCAGGAGCCCGGTCCCGGAACCGAAGGCGTTGATCCGCGCCACGCCGTCGGCCGGGCGAGCCAGCAGGATCGCGTAGAGGTACTCCCCCGTCACGTCGGTGCGGGTCGTGAAGCGGATGTCCTCGCTCGTGTACGTCGGCAGGTCACCGTCCGTGAAGGATCCGACGGCGACCTGGGTGGGTCCCTCGGCCGCGATCAACCAGGGCCGGGTCCCGAAGATCGCCTCGCCGTTGATCGACAGCCAGGCCCCGATGCCCTCGAGCAGCTCCTGCTCGGGGGCGGGGATCGTGCCCTGCGCTGTCGGCCCGACGTTCAGCAGCAGGACGCCGTTCTTGCTCACCACGTCCGCGAGCTCGGCGACCAGGTCGGGCAGCGTCTTGTAGTCGTGACCCTCGACGTAGCACCAGGCACCCTTGGACACGGCTGTGTCGTTCTGCCACACCTCGGGCAGCACACCGCCCATGGTGCCGCGCTCGATGTCGTAGACCGCGGAGCCGGGGACGAACGCGTCCCACTTATAGTTGATGACGACCTCGCGCTGCCACTCGTGCGCGCGGTTGTAGTAGTAGGCCGCGAGCCGGCGCCGGTAGGGCTCGAACGCGGGCTGCTCGATCCACCAGTCGAACCAGAGCACCTGCGGGCGGTACTTGTCGATGATCTCGACCGTGCGCAGCAGCCAGTCCTCCAGGAACAGCTCGTTGGGCGCGGTCTCCTCGCGCTGCGCGGGCCCGTAGAAGTCGAGGTACTCCGGGTCGAGCACGTCCGAGTCGAACTTCGCGCCGCCGTTCATGAAGAACCAGTGCTCGGCCCGGTGCGAGGATGCGCCGTTGACCATCCACGCGCGTTGGGTGGCGTCGGACAGCTCACCGAAGACGTCCCGCCCCGGACCCATCGCGCTCGCCTTCCAGCGCGAGCGGTCGGTGTCGTACATCGCGAAACCGTCGTGGTGCTCGGCGACCGGGACGACGAACTGGGCTCCGGCCCGGCGGAACAGCGCCGCCCACGCGTCGGGGTCGAACTCCGCCATGGTGAACAGCGGGATGAAGTCCTTGTAGCCGAACTCCGCCTGCGGCCCGTACGTCTGTGCGTGGTGGTCGAACTCCTTCGACCCCTGGCGGTACATGTCGCGCGAATACCATTCGCTGCCGAAGGCCGGCACCGAGTACACGCCCCAGTGCAGGAAGATGCCGAACTTCGCGTCCTGGTACCAGCGCGGCGGGGTGTAGGTGGCCAGCGAGGTCCAGTCCGCGCTGAACGGCCCCTGCCCGACGACGGCGTCGACGCGTGCCAAGGCCAAGGTGTTGTCGGTGATGTCGATCCGCGGCGGGATCGGCGGGTGCGCCGGCTGCTCGTCGTTCGGGTGAGTCTCCACGGGTTCGAGACTAACAGTCATCGGATGAATCGACGAGGGCCAGTGCGGCGCCCCTCTGACCAGAAAACCGAGCGACGCCTGTGGCGTTCTCATCGACGGATGGTCATCCGAGGCAAGCATCGGATGAATACAGATCCCGGCATGGCGACGCCTCCGCCTGGCCGCCAACGCTCCGTCGTCGGCCGCAAACTGCGCACATCGGTGCCCGCTGCGTACATCCGATGCGCGCAGTCCTCACGTTTGTGCGCACTCTGCGGCTGCCGGTCAGCCCATGAGGTAGATGTCGGTGCGGTAGACCGTGAGGGCGTCGGTCCGGGAATTCGGCTTGGCACTCAGGGTGATCGGTTGGGCCTCGTTGACGTTGAAGCCTCTGGATGCCGTCGCGTGCCGGGTGCCCGCGTGTCCCTGGCCGAGCCGCCCGATCGCTCGGTACCCTCCGCTGACCTCGAGCAGGGTGACGTCGAGCTCGAACGGGGCGTCGCGCTCGGCCGCGGGAACGGTGAAGTTCACCTCCATGCCGCCGAACGACACCGTGAGCACCGAGCCCGCCGTGGTCGCGGTGAACACCCCGAGGGCGTGCACCCGCAGCTGCTTGCCCACCCCGAACAGGCGGCGAGCCGGGATCGTGTACGGCGCGCAGAGCGTCGTCGGGGCGGTCGTCCCGGTGAGGGGACGAGCGACCCGGTCATAGGCGACGCGCACGTACTGCTGGGCACGTCCGAGCTCCGTGCTGTCACCCGAACCCGCGTAGGCCTCCACGTCCGCCATCCGGTTGGCGTTCGCGGTGCCCGCGTTGTAGATGTTCTTCGCGCCGCCCTCCCCGAAAAAGCCGCCGGTTCGGGTGCGGATCGCGCGCGTGTTGCGCCGGAAGTCGTCCCCGACGGTATCGACGCGCGAATTCTCCGCCACGACGAGGCCGATCGCGTTCTCCTCGAAGACGCAGTAGTCGATGTGTCCCTGCGAGCCGCGGATGATCGTGTCGGTGACCGTCGTCGGGGAGGCGTTCGAGACGAAGCCGCTGCGGTTGCCGGTCAGCACGCCACCGAGCACACCCGCGCCGTCTGGCTGCACCAGGGGAAGCTCGTCGCGGACGGCCCCGCCTACGAGGTCGCCCAGCGGTACCGCTGGTGGGCCTGGAACCTCGCGAACGGCGAGACCGAGAAGGCCGCGCGGCTGCTCGAGGACGCCGTCAGCGAGGGCCGCGGCACCACGATCCGGTTCGACGAGCCGCCCCACCCCCGGGCACAGGCCAGGCACGCCCGCACGTGAGCCCGCCAGGACGAATCCAGGAGCCCCTCGTGAAACCCCGGGTCATGACCATCTACGGGACCCGTCCCGAGGCCATCAAGGTCGCCCCCGTGATCAAGGCGAGCGCGGCCAGCGACCTGCTCGACGGCGTCACGGTCGTCACCGGCCAGCATCGGGAGATGCTCGACCAGGTCAACGAGCTGTTCGCGATCGTGCCCGACCACGACCTGTCCATCCTCAAGCACGGGCAGACCCTGGCCGGCATCACGAGCCGGGTCCTGGACGGGTTGGACCCGATCCTCGCGGCCGCCCGGCCCGACGCCGTCGTCGTGCAGGGCGACACGACGACGTCGACCGCCGCCGCGCTCGCCGCGTTCTACCGGCAGATCCCCGTCGTGCACCTCGAGGCGGACATCGTCATCACCCGCAACACCGTGATCGACGCGTTGCTGCTCACCGCGGGCGGCGCGAGGATCCCGTTCTGCGATCCCGCGCTCGAGGCCCTGGCCGGCTCGGGCCGGCCGATCCTGCTCGTGACGAGCCACCGCCGGGAGAACTGGGGGGACGCGATGCATCAGGTCGGGGGCGCCCTGGCCCGGATCGCGCGCAGCGAGCCGGACCTGGTCATCGTGCTCCCGGCGCACTGCAACCCGATGGTGCGCGAGGCGCTGCTGCCCCACCTCGACGGGCTGGCGAACGTCGTGGTGACCGAACCCTTGCCGTACGGCGAGTTCATCCGAATGCTCGCGCTGGCACGCATCGTGCTCACGGACTCCGGCGGGGTCCAGGAAGAGGCGCCGAGCCTGGGCACGCCCGTGCTCGTGATGCGGGAGAACACCGAGCGCCCCGAGGCCGTCAGTGCCGGGACCGTGCTGCTCATCGGGACCGGCGAGGACCGGATCGTCAAGGAGGTCGAGCGGCTCCTGCACGACCCGGCGCACTACGCGGCGATGGCGAACGCGGTGAACCCCTACGGCGACGGCTCGGCGGCGCAGCGGGTGGTGGCCGCCGTGGCGGACCTGCTCGGCGTCGGCGCGAGGATCGGCGACTTCCGGCTGTGACGCTCCCCGCCGTGACCGCCGACTACGAGCGGTGGAGGTGCCCGCACACGGTCTGGGCTGCCCTGGCGGATTTCGCCACCGCCGCAGTGCACCGCGACGGGATCGATTCGGTCAGCCACCTGGGGGTGACCCTGGACCTGTACCTGGACCGCGACCCGCTCGACGTCCGCGACCAGCCGGTCCTGCCGGTGTTCTTCACCGGCTCGGTGCCGAACCGCGACGCCGTCAGCCCCCCGTTCTTCTCGGGGCGCACGCTCAGCCGGCAGATCGGCGTGTCCGCGATCTACCTCGCCGACCCGACGGTCTCGTCGTTCGGCACGCTCGGTCTGGCCTGGTACGACGGCTCGGAGCGGTCCCGGACGCGCGCGGCGATCACCGCGCTGCTGCAGGCCATCTCGGAGCGGTCGGCGAAGGAGTTGCTGCTGGTCGGTGGCAGCGGGGGCGGGTTCGCCGCCCTGCGCTACGCAGGCTCGCTGACGGTGCCGGTCTCGGTGTTCACCTGGAACCCGCAGACGAACTGGCTTCGGTACGAGGACGCCACGGTGCGCACCTACCTCGCCGCGGCGTTCCCCTCGATCGAGGTCTCGGCCGAGCCGGTGGACGCGCAGGTCGACCGGATCGAGGCGCAGCTCGCGGCGATCGGCGCGTCCGCATCGCTGCTGACCGGCCGGCCGCGCGCGGCGAGCCGGGTGCTGTACCTCCAGAACGCGACGGACTGGTACGTCGCCGCGCACGCCATGCCCTACGTGGCGCATCACCGGCTCGAGCTTTCGGTCCCGGGCCGGTACTGCGCCGGGCCGGAGCACGTGGTGTGCAGTACGCGACCTTCGGCAGCGGGCAGGGACCACCACCGTGCGTGCCGTTGAGTTCGGTGGCGCCTCGCGCCGCCTCCGCGCCGGCCCATTGCGGCCCGCTGGTCACGCGTATAGCGTTTTGATCGTGCGTACAGCAGGGGGGCGTCCGGCGTCCGACCTCACGGCGCGGGCAAGGGTCCGCGAGGTCGCGATCGAGTGCTTCGCGGAGGAGGGCTTCGACGCCTCGATGCGGACCATCGCCGCGCGAGCCGGGGTCTCCCCCGGGCTCATCACGCACCACTTCGGCTCGAAGGCGGCGATGCGCGCCGAGTGCGACGCCGAGGTGCTGCGGCGCTATCACGCGCTGAAGACCGAGGCGATCGCCGACCCGAGCGCCTACCTGCTCGAGCGGCTGACGGCACCTGGCACCGCCGCCGTCATCCTCGTGTACATGCTCCGCGCGATTCATGCGGGCGGGCAGCCGGCCCGCGACTTCCTGGAGAGCCTCGTCGAGCACGCCCGCGCGATCATGGCCGAGAGCGTCGCGAGCGGGCTGGCACGTGCGTCGCGGGACGAGGAGGCGCGCGTGCGCTACCTCACCTACCAGTCGATGGGCGCCATGCTCGTGCAGTTCCTCACGGCCCCCGAGCGCACTCCCGATGAGTTCGTCGCGTCCCTGCGAGACGGCCGGCGCGACACGATCCTGCCGATCCTCGAGCTGTACACCGAGGGCCTGCTGACGAGCCCTGCCATGTTGGACGACTACCTGCACCACCAGTGGGAGCCGCCGGGCGGCCCGGTCCATGACGAGCCGTCAACCCAGACCGCGTGACCGGCCCAACCACCCGCGTCGAACCCAGCAGACGAAGGAAGCCATGATGAGCGCACTCGAGATGGCCGTCGAGGTCGAGGGCCTGACGAAGTCCTTCGGCAGCGTCCAGGCCCTGCGTGGCCTCGACCTGACGGTCCCCACCGGCCAGGTCACAGGATTCCTCGGACCGAACGGCTCGGGCAAGTCGACGACGATCCGGATCCTGCTCGGCCTGCTGCGCGCCGACGGGGGCAAGGCGACCGTCCTGGGCGGCGACCCCTGGGCGGACCCGGTCCACCTGCACCGGTCGATCTCCTACGTGCCCGGTGACGTCACGCTGTGGCCGAACCTCACCGGCGGCGAAGCGATCGACATCCTGGCCCGGCTGTCCGGTCCTCTCGACCCGGCGCGCAGGCGGCTGATGCTCGACCGGTTCGAGCTCGACCCGACCAAGAAGGCCCGGGCGTACTCCAAGGGCAACCGGCAGAAGGTCGCCCTGGTTGCGGCCCTCGCGTCCGACGCCGATCTGCTGCTGCTGGACGAGCCGACGTCGGGCCTCGACCCGATCATGGAGGCTGCCTTCACCGAGTCCATCCGCGAGGTGAAGGCCGCGGGGCGCTCGGTGCTGCTGTCCAGCCACATCTTCGCCGAGGTGGAGAAGCTCGCCGACCGCGTCACGATCATCCGCGAGGGCGTCACCGTCGAAGCGGGCACGATCGCGCAGCTGCGCCACCTCACCCGCTCGCAGGTGACCATCGCGGTCGACACGGGCGCCGCCCGCCTCGCGGCGCTGCCCGGCGTGCACGACCTTCAGGTCCTCGACGGTCACGTCACCTTCGCGGTCGACGACGCCGAGCTCCCGACTGTCCTGGCCGCCGTCGCCAGTCTCCGGCCGCGCTCCATCGTGGCCAACCCGCCGTCGCTCGAGGAGCTGTTCCTGCGCCACTACGGCGACGAGCTCGCGGCACTGAACGAGGTCGACCGATGACGCCGTCGGCGGTGCGGACCGAGCCTGTAGTGCGGCAGGGGGCGAGCGACACGCTCGCTGGTGTCGGCACGATGCTCCGCCTCGTGGTGCGGCGCAACCGTGTCCGGCTCGTGGTGTGGTGGGTGGTGATCGTCGGTCTCTTCGCCTACGTCGGCGCGTACTACAAGTCCATCTTCACCACCCAGGCGGCTCTCGACGATTTCGCTGCGCTGAGCAACACCCCCGCCATCAAGGCGCTCACCGGTCTGGCGGCGGCCCCGAACACGCTCGGCGGAGCGGTCTGGACCAAGATCTGGATGACGTGTGCGCTCACCCTCGCGTTCGGCGTCGTCTTCCTCGTCACCCGCAGCGGTCGCGCCGACGAGGAGGTCGGCCGCACCGAGCTGCTTCGTTCTCGGATGCTCGGCCGCGACGCGTACTCCGCGGCGTCGTGGCTGGTCAACGCGGTGCTGTGCGTCGCCGTCGGCGCGGGCGTCGCGCTCGCCTCGGCGGCCAGCGGGCTGGACCCGGCCGGAGCCGGGATCGCCGGCTCACTCGTCCTCGGTGGATCGGTGACTGGCGTCGGGCTGGTCGCGATCGGCGTCGGCGCCGTCGCCGGCCAGGTGACGTCCACGTCGCGCGGCGCGAACGCGCTCGGCTCCGTCGTCCTGGGCCTGTTCTACGTGCTGCGGATGGTCGGCGACCTCGGGGACGGCCGGCTGACCTGGGTCTCGCCGGTCGGCTGGGGCCAGGAGATGCAGCCGTGGGGCGCGAACCGGTGGTGGCCTCTTGCCCTGCTCGTGGGGCTCGCCGGCGCGCTGCTCGCGGTGGCGGCACGGCTGGAGGCCCGACGTGACCTCGGCGCGGGCCTGCTGCCCGATCGCCCGGGCCCCGCCGGCGCACCCGCCCGGTATGCCACGCCGCTCGGCCTGGCCCTGCGGCTCCAGCGAGGTCCCATCATCGGCTGGAGCGCCACGATCGTGCTGACCGCGCTGCTGTTCGGGTCGGTCGTCCAGGTGATGACGGACCTCCTGCGCGACGCCGGGTCGACGGCGACTGCGGTGATCGGCGGTACGACCGTCGATGCGCTGCTTGCCCTGCTCGTGCTGATGATTGCGATGGTGACGACGATCTTCGCGCTGCAGAGTGCGATCTCGCTCCGGGCCGACGAGGCCAGCGGGATCGTCGAGCCTCAGCTCGCCGGAGCCCTGTCCCGGACCCGGTGGGCCCTGGAGCGCCTGGCGATCCCGGCCGCGGGGACCGCGGTGCTCCTGCTGGTCGGGGGCGCCTGCATGGGTGCGGGCTACGGCTCGATCATCGGCGACCCGGGGCAGACGGGTCGCCTCGCGATCGCGGCCCTGGCGTACTGGCCGGCCGTCATGGTGCTGGTCGGCGTCGCGGTGGCGCTCTTCGGTTGGCTGCCTCGGCTGGCGATCCCACTCACGTGGGGCGCGCTGTCGGCGATGTGGTTCATCGTCCTCATCGGTGACGCCCTCCACCTGCCCGACTGGGTGCTCAACCTGCTGCCCTTCTCGGCGACGCCCCACCAGCCGCTCGTGCCCCTGACGTGGACACCGCTCGTCGTCATGACACTGGTCGCCGCCGGCCTCATCTGGACGGGTCTGGACCGCTTCGCCCGGCGCGACGTGCAGCCGGGGTGATCGCGGGAACTCTCCGCGCATCGACCCGGCACTAGACGACCGGTCTAATAGAGTGCTACGGTCATGCCATGCCGGTCACCGAGATGGATACGCGCCAGACCATTCTGGACACCGCACAGCGGATCATGGCCCAGAAGGGCTTCGCCTCGGTCGGCCTCACGCAGGTGCTCACGCAGGCCGGCGTCCCGAAGGGCTCGTTCTACTACTACTTCAGCTCCAAGGACGCCTTCGGCGAAGCGATGATGAAGAACTACTTCAGCGTCTACCTCACCAACATGGATCGAATCTTCGCCGAACCGGGCAGGAGCTCCGGGGAGCGCCTGATGGACTACTGGCAGCACTTCTACAACACGCAGGTCGTTGACGAGTGCCAGGGCAGGTGCCTGGTCGTGAAGCTCGCCGCCGAGGTCACCGACCTCTCTGAGTCCATGAGGGCGGCATTGAAAGAAGGAACGACCGCGATCATCGATCGGATCGAGCGAATGATCGTCAGTGGTCGAGCGGATGGGTCCCTGTCGATCGAGGGCACCCCCCGCACCACGGCCGAGGCGCTCTACGACGCATGGCTCGGCGCGAGCCTGATGGCCAAGATCCACCGCAGCCCCGACTCGCTCGACCGTGCGATGACGATCACCCGTCAGCACCTCCACCTCTAACAGACTCAACCCCGACCGCCTGGACCCCGCCGGGCAGCATCTACGCGGCGATAGTCGACCGGTCTACTCGATGGAGAACATCATGGATTTTGACCTGATTCATTCCGATGCGACGAAGCTCGCTGAACTGATCCGCACCCGCAAGGTGTCTCCGGTCGAGGTGATGCAGGCGCACCTCGACCGCATCGAAGCGACGAACCCGAAGATCAACGCGATCGTCACCCTCGCCGTCGATGCACTCGATGCCGCGAAGTCAGCGGAAGCAGCACTCGCCGCGGGGGTCGAGGTAGGTCCTCTGCATGGAGTGCCTTTCACAGCCAAGGATTCGTTCGATACCGCCGGGGTGCTCACCCAGCGTGGTTCCCCGATCTTCCGGGGCCGCATCCCGGACGCGGACGCCACCAGCGTCGCACGCATGAAGAACGCCGGTGCGATCCTGCTCGCAAAGACGAATCTTCCGGAGTTCTCGTACTCAACCGAGAGCGACAATCTCCTGACCGGGAGGACGAACAACCCCTGGAACCTGGACCGCACGTCCGGTGGCTCCAGCGGCGGCGAATCGGCAGCGATCGCAGCGGGCATGACGCCGCTCGGCCTTGGCAGCGATCTCGCCATCTCGGTGCGCGGCCCCGCAGCGCACACCGGCATCGTTGCCCTCAAGGCAACCCATGGACGCATCCCCGCCACGGGAATCTGGCCTCGAGTACCGCGTCGCGATTGGCACGTCGGCCCGATGGCACGCACAGTTCGCGACATCGCGCTGGCCTACTCGCTGCTCTCGGGACCGGACGGCGCCGACGGCTTCGCCACGACCCCGCGCGAGCTCGACGCGGGAGTGGGATCCCGGCCGGATCGACCGCTTCGCGTCGGTTGGCTGGTCGAGCCCGGTTTCGGGCCGATCGACCCAGAAGTGGCCGCGACCGTGCAAGCGGCAGCCGAGGCACTCAAGGGTGCCGGTGTGCTCGTGGAGCCCGTCCGAATCCCGGCGCTGGAGCGGGACATCCCGCTCGACCTGTTCGATCGACAGCACGTGATGGAGCTCAAGCCGGCGTTCGAGGCCGCCACAGCCGGCCATGAGGACGACATGTTCAAGATCTCCAGATCCATGCTCGCGACGCCCGACAGGTCCGTGCAGGACTACGTTCTCGCCGAGCAGGGGATCGAGCGGCTGCGCGACGGCTTCGTCGACTACTTCCAGCGTTATGACGCGCTGCTTCTGCCCGCGACCCCTATTCCCGCACACGCACACGGGCTCGAGGAATTCGTCATCAACGGCGAAACGGTGCCGTTCACCTATATGCAGAACGCCACCGTTCCGTTCAACCTGACCGGGCTCCCGGCATTGTCGATGCGGTTCGGCACGAGTAGCGATGGGATGCCCATCGGGGTCCAGATCGCAGCCGGCTGGCTGGCCGAGTCGACGATATTGCACCTCGCTGCACTGCTCGAGTCAGTGAGCCCCGTCCGCAACCTGCACCCGAAAATCTGACCGGACACACGACGGCCATCACCCGGACCGTCCCGGTCAGCTGCACGACCACGAATCCGTCAGGCAGTGCCCGTGCACGACATCCCACCGAATGAAGGAGCACACGATGTCGACGAACGTGAACCGCGAACACCCCAAGGGGAACAACCCCACGGTCCAGGATCGCGCCGGGTTCGTCACGGTCGCCCAGCGCATCAAGTCGCACCGGATCAGCGGGGCCGCACCGGACCCGGAATGGGACGCGGGCGCCGAGGCGCTCGGGACGATCGCCGAGAGGATCCGCTCGCACCGACTCAACGAGGCGAATCCCCGCTGGACCCGGGGCCTCCGGACCAAATCGCAAGCCTGACCTCCACCATGTAATGGACGGGTGTGGCCCTG
>NZ_DATCNW010000148.1:0-2726 GCF_036565025.1 Pengzhenrongella sp. | reverse complement strand
AACGCACGCGAGGGCGACGGTCTGACCGTGAAGCGGGTCGAGAAGCTCGTGGCCGTCGCGGAGGAGAAGCTCGCCAAGCTGTTGGATGGTCCCGAGGACGCGGGGCTGACGTTCGAGGAGACCGGGATCGACTACCTGGTCGTCGACGAAATGCACTCCTACAAGAACCTGCGGACGGTGACGAACATCCGCGACGCGGCGATCACCGGGTCCAACCGGGCCACCGACCTGCACATGAAGGTCGAGTACCTGCGCGAGCAGCACGGCGACCGAGTCATCACCGCGGCGACCGCGACGCCGATCGCGAACTCGATCACCGAGGCCCACGTGATGCAGCGCTTCCTGCGCCCGGACCTGCTCGAGGCGGCGGGCGTCGCGGACTTCGACGTGTGGGCCGCGACGTTCGGGCAGACCGTCACCGAGATCGAGATGGCCCCCCAAGGTGGAGGGTCGTTCCGGCAGGCGACCCGCTTCGCGAAGTTCCAGAACGTCCCGGAGATGCTGCGCATGTGGCACGTCTTCGCCGACGTGAAGACGGCCGAGGACCTGGAGCTCCCGACCCCGGACCTGAGCATGCGACCAGACGGAGTGCGCGGCCCGCGCATCGTGGTCATCCCCCCGACCGACCAAGTCCGCACCTACGTCGCGCACCTGGGCGAGCGCGCCGAGCTGGTGAAGTCCGGGGGCGTGGACCCCCGCGACGACAACATGCTGAAGATCGTCACCGATGGGCGCAAGGCCGCCCTCGACATGCGCCTGGTCACCGGCGGCCAAGGGACGGGGCAGGGAAACAAGCTCGGCGTCGCCGCGTCGACCATCGCAGCCAGCTACATCAAGAACCGTGACCGCGCGTACCTCGACACAGCGACCGGAGAACCGAGCTCGGCGCCCGGCGCGCTGCAGCTGGTGTTCTGCGACCTGGGCACGCCGTCGAAGTCGTGGAACGCCTACGACGAGCTGCGCGACCAGCTCGTCCTGCAGGGGGTCCCGCGATCGGAGATCCGGTTCATCCACGAGGCGAAGAACGATGCCGAGAAGGGCCGGCTCTTCGCGGCCGCCCGGTCCGGGCAAGTCGCGGTCCTGATCGGCTCGACGGAGAAGATGGGAGTGGGCGTCAACGTCCAGGACCGGGCGGTAGCGGAGCATCACCTGGACTGTCCGTGGCGGCCGGCGGACATCGCCCAGCGCGAAGGTCGCGTCCTGCGACAGGGCAACCAGAACCCCGAGATCGACATCTACCGGTACGTCGTCGAGGGATCCTTCGACGCGTACTCCTGGCAAACCGTCGAGCGCAAGGCGAAGTTCATCGCGCAGATCATGCGCGGGCGCCTGGACGTGCGGGAGATCGACGACGTCGGCGACAACGCCCTGTCGTTCGCCGAGGTCAAAGCGCTCGCCTCGGGTGACCCGCTGGTCCTGGACAAGGCGCATGCCGACACCGAGGTGGTGCGACTGGACCGGCTCTCGCGGGCCTACAACCGCAACCAGGTCATGCTCGGGCGCACCGTTGTCGTGGCCGATCGGCACGCGGTTGCGGGTCGGGAGGACCTTCCTCTCATCGAGGCGGCAGTTGCCCAGATGTGCGACACGCAGGGTGACGCCTTCTCCATGACCCGGGGCGGCGTCCGCGTCACGTCACGAGCAGACGCGGCCGAGAGCGTCCGCTCGTGGGCGCTGGAAAACCAGAGCCGGGTCGCGTTCCACCGTGACCCTCGTGACGCCCGCCCGCTTGGCGTCCTTGGCACGCTGGGAGGTCAAACCTTCCTGGCGGCGGCCGCACCCCGGAAGTACGGCGCCGAGCCGTCGGTCATCCTCTCGATCGAGGGTGTACCGCACACCGATCTGCAGATCACGCTCGCGGGAGCAGCCGCCGGCAACGTCGGGACCATCCGGCAAATGGAGAACAGTGTCGTTGGTCTACCCCGGCTGGCCGAGCGGGCTCGCACGCAGATCGACGTCGCCGAGCGGGAGGCAGCACAGGCTCGTGACGGGCTAGCCAGACCGTTCAAGCACGCCGACGCACTGAGCGCCGCCCGGGAGCACGCCTCTGAGATCGACGCACGAATGACGGCGCAGAGCGCGCCACCACCCGCTGACACGCAGACCGCGACGCCCGACGACAGCAACGAGGTCGACCCGGTCGCTGACGTCACAAAACCCTCGCGACCGTCCAGCGTCGCCGAGGACGTCCGAAGGGAGTCCGCCAAGGGTTTCCCGACATCGGCACGTGACGCCATGCGCAGCGGACGTAGCGCGCAAGCCCGCATCTCGCGCGGCCCCAGCCAAGAGAGAGGTCGTGACGACGAGCAGCTAGAACGCTGACTAAACACCCCCCGCTAGTCCACCTGTCCGGCGTCCGTCGGACAGGTGGACGGTGCTTCGGCGGCCGGTGTCGTCTCGGTGCCCACCGCGTATCGAGTGGCTCGGATTCCCCGCAGTCGGGTGTGTCGGTCCGGTGTCCGGCATGGCCGGACCCGGTGGACGTGGCCGGCCGGCCGCCCGGCCTTGTCGGACTGCTCTGGACTGTTGGGTCCCGTCGTCCCCCTGTGGGCGGGTGGAGCCCCGGAGGGGTGGAGCTCGGGCCGTCCACAGGTGGTCGAGGGGTCGCTCAACCCGACGTCCGCACCGGCCCGCGTCGGGTCGGCGTGCACGGCCACGTGGTGGTGCGTTGGCTCAACATCCGCCGCGTTGTCCGACAGGGTGGACGGCGCCGGACGGGTTGGTGT